>DATGLK010000009.1 GCA_035294265.1 Candidatus Binataceae bacterium | reverse complement strand
ACTTTACCCATCGCGGCCAGACCTCGCCCATCTTCAATTATCCCTATAGCCGCACCCGCGAGGCCCTGACCAGCCTGACCCGCCATCAGGAGCCCGATCGACACGACGGCTACAAGATGAAGTACATCAATCCGCTCAACGGCGACTGGGCGATGCCGACCATCGCGACCTGCATGCAACTACTGCCCAAGGGCTTCGTCACCGCCCCCTATCGCTGCACCGCGGGCACGGTCTTCGCCGTGGTCGAAGGTGAGGGCGAAACCGTGGTCGGGGAGACTCGGCTCAAATGGGGCCCGCGCGACACCTTTGTGATTCCCGGCTGGCATTTCCATCAGCATCACGCAGTCAGCGAGGCGGTGCTGTTTTCCTTTTCGGATCAGGCCGCGCAGGAACGGCTGGACATCTTTCGCGAGGAGCGCGGCTAAGGCCAGCAAAGCGTGATGAAGCTTTATTCGTTCTTCCGCTCCTCCGCCAGCTTCCGCCTGCGGATCGCGCTCAACCTCAAGGGGTTGAGCTACGAATATGCAGCTATCGGCCTGCGCGGAGCACAGAACTCCGATAGCTACCGTAGGATCAACCCCCAGCAATTGGTTCCGGCGCTTGACGACGGGGGGCGGGTGCTGATCCAATCAATGGCGATCATTGAGTATCTGGAGGAGACCCATCCCCTGCCGCCGCTGCTGCCGGCCACGCCAGTTGAACGCGCGCGGGTGCGCGGGTTGGCGCAAATCGTGGCCTGCGAGATCCATCCGCTCAACAACCTGCGCGTGCTAAACTACTTAGCTAAGGAGTTGGGCCAAAGCGAAGAGCTTCGCAACCGCTGGTATCGCCACTGGGTCGCGCTGGGGCTGGAAGCGATGGAAGCGCTGCTGGACGACCCCGCCAGCGGTCGCTTCTGTCATGGCGACCAGCCCACGCTGGCCGACATTTGCCTGGTTCCACAGCTCTACAACGCGCGCCGTTACGAATGCGACTTGACGCCTTACCCCAGGCTGTTGGCGGTGGAGGCGGCCTGTCGCGAGCTGGCGGCCTTCGAGCAGGCCCGGCCCGAAAAGCAGCCTGACGCGAGTAGTTGAGACTTATGCCCGAACGATACGACGGCATTCCCGGCACTTACGTCTTCGGTCAGAGCTTGGCACGTGCCGGCTATGAACTGAACAAGATGGCGTTTTCCCTGGCCCGCAAGGAAAACCGCGAGGCCTTCGCGCGCGACGAGGATGAATATTTGTCCCGTTACGCGTTGACCGCGGCGCAGCGCCAAGCGGTCAAGGAGCGCAACTGGCTGCGTCTGATCGAGCTGGGGGGCAACATTTATTACATCTACAAGCTGACGGCGGCGGTCAAGCCGATCCCGATGTCGGAGCTGGTGGCGCGCCAGCGCGGGGTTGACCAGGAGACCTTGATGCGGGAAATCATGGGGCGAGACCAGACATGGCGCGGATAATCGGCGGGATCGGAACCTCGCATATTCCCCTGGTGGGGGCGATCGTCGATCGCGGGCTGCAGGATAGCGCGCAGTGGAAGCCGTTTTTCGATTCTTATCAGCCGATGCGCCGATGGCTGGCCGAACAGCGTCCCGAGGTCGCCATCGTGGTCTACAACGATCATGGCGCCGATTTTTTCCTGGACAAAATGCCTACCTTCGCCCTGGGGCTAGCCGACCACTATCCGCCCGCCGACGAAGGTTGGGGCGTACGCCCACTGCCCGCGCTGCCGGGCGATCCTGATCTGTCCTGGCATCTGGCCGAGAGCTTGATCGAGCAGGAGTTCGACCTGACCCTATGCCAGGAGTTGCGCGTCGATCACGGCCTGCTGGTGCCTATGAACCTGCTGTGGGGCAGCCCCCAGAGCTGGCCGGTTCGGATCGTCCCGCTGCAAGTCAACGTTTTGCTCCATCCTATTCCCACCGCTGCACGCTGCCTTAAACTGGGTCAAGCGTTGGGGCGCGCGGTCGCATCGTTTGCTCAGGATTACAAGGTTGTAATTGTGGGCACCGGAGGCATGTCCCATCAGCTCCATGGCGCGCGCGGTGGTCACACCAATCCCCGTTTTGACAACTTTTTTCTCGAGCAATTAGAGCGTGATCCCGCCGCTTTGGCCAAGCTGTCGCGGCGCGAGCTGATGGAAGAGGCGGGTGCGGAAGGGGTCGAGCTTATCATGTGGCTTATCATGCGCGGGGCCCTGGAGCAGGCCACCCGGTTCTATCGTTCCTATTATGGGCCGGTTTCGGTCACCGCCGCCGGCTCGATTCTGTTCGTCAACGGCTGAAACGGCCGGGTTTCCGACCTGCGCGAGATTGGCGGGCCGGGAAATTTTAGGCTAGAGGCGGTCGGCACCGGTTTTTTTTCAATCGGCGGCGCCTTTTGCCTAACTTTCCTTGACACAAACGCGCAAGACTGATTTATTTTTACGGCCCCTATCGCGGTTTTGCTTATGAAATTAGGCTTAAATGCTGAGCTGGACGCAATCGATTTGCAGATTCTGTCCATGCTCCAGGAACATTGCAAAACCCCATTGGCCAAGCTAGGTGAGCAGGTCGGTTTGTCGGCGCCCTCGGTTATCGAGCGCATCAAGAAGCTGGAGGACAGTGGCATCATCACCGGCTATCACGCCACGGTGGATGCCCGGCGGTTGGGGAAGGATGTTACTGCGTTCATCGGGGTGTCGATCAGTCATCCCAAACTGATCGGCCGGTTCGAGACCACGGTGGCGGAGATGGACGATGTTTTGGAATGCCATCACGTCACTGGCGAGCACAGTCTGTTGCTCAAGGTCAAGACCGACGATACCGCCGCGCTTGAAAGCTTGATCAGCACGATTCGTTTTATCGAGGGGGTCTCGAGAACCGAAACCATGGTGGTGCTGTCGACGCACACCGAACGGGTCACTGTGGCGTTGCCGCTCAGCGAGGGCGGCGAGGGTGGCAGCAGCCGCCGTCCGCGCCACCCGGGCCCGCGCGTGGGACTGCCACCCAAGCGAGCGTGACGATGCATCAATTTGCCTCTCTTCCCGAGCGCCAAGGGTTGTATAACCCCGACTTTGAGCGCGAGGCCTGCGGCGTGGGCTTCGTGGCTAACTTGGCCGGCCAGGCCTCTCACGACATTGTCCGCATGGGCTTGCAGGTGCTCGACAACCTTACCCATCGCGGCGCTTGTGGATGCGATCCGCGCACCGGTGACGGCGCCGGAATTTTGCTCCAGCTGCCCGACGCCTTTCTGCGCCGCGAGAGTCGCGCGCTGGGTTTCAGCCTGCCCGTGGCGGGTCGTTACGCGGTGGCGATGGTATTTCTGCCAACACAGCGTGATGCGGCCGATCTGTGCGAGCAAATCGTGGAGCGAGTCGTGCGCGAGGAGGGCCAGCGCTTTTTGGGCTGGCGCCCCGTGCCGGTGGTGCCCCAGGAATGTGGGGAAATCGCGCGGCGAGCGATGCCGGTAATCAAGCAGGCCTTTATTGGCGCCGGCCAGCTTGACGCCGATGATAGCGACGCCTTCGAACGCAGGCTTTACGTGCTTCGCCGAGCGATCGAAAACCAGGTCGCGCACAGCCTGGGCCCGCGCGGCGAGCTGTTTTACATCTGCAGCTTGTCGGCCTCCACCGTGGTCTACAAAGGCCAACTGATTTCCACCCAGATTCCCAAGTTTTTTCCCGATTTGCGTGACCCCGAGCTAAGCAGCGCATTGGCGATGGTTCATCAGCGCTTCTCCACCAACACCTTTCCGAGTTGGGCGCGCGCGCATCCTTACCGCTTCATGTGCCACAACGGCGAGATCAACACCCTGCGCGGCAACGTCAACTGGATGCATGCGCGGGAGAAGCAGTTCTCCTCGCCCCTGTTCGGCGCTGATATCGCCAAGCTGCGCCCGGTCATTCAGCCCTCGGGTAGCGATTCGGCGATGTTCGATAACGCCCTGGAGCTTCTCGTGCGCACCGGTCGCTCGCTGCCGCACGCGGTCATGATGATGATCCCCGAGGCCTGGCAGAATCACGAGTCGATGAGCGAGCGCAAGCGTGCCTTCTATCAGTTTCACTCCTGCCTGATGGAGCCCTGGGACGGGCCGGCCTCGATCGTTTTCACCGACGGGCGGCGAATCGGCGCCGTGCTCGACCGCAACGGCTTACGTCCCTCGCGCTACCTGGTCACCAATGACGGGCTGGTGGTGATGGCTTCGGAGACCGGAGTTTTGGATATCGCGCCCGAGCGCATCGCGCACAAGGGACGGTTGCAGCCGGGCCGGATGTTTTTGGTGGATACCGAGCAGGGGCGTATCGTCGATGATGAGGAACTGAAGGAGGCGATCGCGAGCCGTCAGCCTTATCGCCAATGGCTGGACGAAAATCTGGTCGATTTGGAGCAGCTGCCGGTTGTGCCGCTCCAGCCGATTGCCAACGGTAGCGCGCCCGCTTCCCTGCTCCAGCTCCAGCGGGCCTTTGGCTACACCTTGGAAGAGCTCAAAATCATCCTGGGGCCGATGGCGCTCAACGGGCAGGAGCCGGTGGGCTCGATGGGCACCGATACGCCGCTGGCGGTGCTCTCGCGCCGTCCACGCCTGCTATTCGATTACTTCAAGCAGCTCTTCGCCCAAGTCACCAATCCGCCGGTGGACCCCATTCGCGAAGAATTGGTGATGTCGGCCGAGACCACTTTGGGTGCCGAGCAAAATCTGTTCGAAGAAGGTCCCGAGCATTGTCGCCAGCTGCGCCTGCCCACGCCGATCCTTTCCGATCTTCAGCTGGAGCAGATAAAACGCCTGGCCCGGCCCGGCCTGCACACAATCTCATTGCCTATCCTGTATCCCGCGCAGGGCGGCGTCGCGGCGCTGGAAGCGGCGCTGGAGGAGCTCTGCGCGCAGGCCTCACGCGCGATCGCCGAGGGCTACACCATTATCGTGCTCTCCGACCGCGGGGTCGATGCCGACCATCTGCCCATACCCAGCTTGCTGGCCACTGCCGCTCTCCATCATCATCTAATCCGCGAGGGCACGCGCACTCGGGTGGGGCTGGTGGTGGAGAGCGGGGAGCCGCGCGAGGTGATGCATTTTTGCCTGCTGCTGGGCTACGGCGCCGGCGCGATCAATCCCTATATGGTTTATGCCAGCTTGGCGCGGATGGTGCGCGAGGGGGAGTTGCATGGGGTCGATGCCGAAGAGGCCGCGCACAACTTCGCCAAGGCGGTCAGCAAGGGGCTGATCAAGACCGCCTCCAAGATGGGGATTTCGACGCTGCAAAGCTATCGCGGAGCGCAAATTTTCGAGGCCCTGGGCTTAGGACACGAGCTGATCGAGCGCTATTTCACCTGGACCGCCTCGCGCATCGAAGGAATCGGCCTGGAGGTGCTTCATCAGGAGACGGTTGTGCGCCATAGCGCGGCCTTCGCGCCCAGCCCCGAGGAGGAGCCCGAGCTGGAACCGGGTGGCCAGTATCAATGGCGGCGGCGGGGTGAGTACCACATGTACAATCCCGACACGATCGCCAAGTTGCAGCATGCGGTGCGCGCTGGCAGCTACCGCTTGTTCAAGGATTACACCCGCACCGTCGATCGGCACAGCCGCGAGGTGGCGACCCTGCGCGGTCTTCTGCGCCTGCGCCCGCGCCGCCCCTCGATCCCGCTGGAAGAGGTCGAGCCAGCGCGCGAGATCGTCAAGCGCTTCAAGACCGGGGCGATGTCGTTCGGTTCGATCAGCAAGGAGGCCCACGAAAATCTCGCGATCGCGATGAATCGCCTGGGGGGCAAGAGCAACACTGGCGAGGGCGGTGAGGACAGCGAGCGCTTCGCCCGCGATGCTAACGGCGATTGGCGACGCAGCGCGATCAAGCAGGTGGCCTCGGGGCGCTTTGGAGTTACCAGCAATTACCTGGTCAACGCCGAAGAATTGCAGATCAAGATGGCGCAGGGGGCCAAGCCGGGCGAGGGCGGCCAACTACCCGGCCACAAGGTAGATGAGTATATCGCTAAAATCCGCTATTCCACGCCCGGAGTCGGTTTGATCTCGCCGCCGCCGCACCACGATATCTACTCGATCGAGGATTTGGCCCAGCTCATCTTCGATTTGAAGAACGCCAACGACCGCGCCCGCATCAGCGTCAAGCTGGTGGCCGAAGTCGGGGTCGGCACGGTGGCCGCGGGTGTGGCCAAGGCCAAGGCTGACGTGGTTCTAATCAGCGGTCATGACGGTGGTACCGGAGCTTCGCCGCTGAGTTCGATCAAGCATGCCGGTATTCCCTGGGAATTGGGGCTGGCGGAAACTCAGCAGACGTTGGTCCTAAACGGCCTGCGCGGGCGGATCAGGGTCGAGACCGACGGCCAGCTCAAGACGGGCCGCGATGTGGCTATTGCGGCGCTGTTGGGAGCCGAGGAATTTGGCTTTGCCAGCGCCGCTCTGGTGGCCTCGGGCTGCGTGATGATGCGAGTGTGCCATCTCAACACCTGTCCGGTCGGCGTGGCCACCCAGGATCCGGTGTTGCGGGCCAAATTCGAAGGCAAGCCCGAGCATGTCGTCAACCTGATGTTGTTTATCGCCGAAGAATTACGCGAATACATGGCCGAGCTGGGCTTTCGCACGGTGGCAGAAATGGTCGGGCATGTCGAATGCCTGGAAGCGGACCCAGCCAGCGACCATTGGAAGGCGCGCCAGCTCGACTTGAGCAACATCCTGCACCAACCGCAGGCCGAGCCCGGTGCTCCGCTGCATTGCGTGGAGAGCCAGGATCACGGCCTGGAGCAGGTGCTGGATCGGCAGTTGATCGAGTTGTGCGCGCCCGCGCTCGCTGAGCGCAAGCCCGTGGAACTCCATCTGCCAGTGCGCAATGTCGACCGCGCGGTGGGCACCATGCTGTCGGCGGAAATCTCGCGCCGCTTTGGCGAGGAGGGCTTGCCACCCTATACTATTCAGGTTCTGCTGCAGGGGTCGGCGGGTCAGAGCTTCGGCGCTTTTCTGGCTCGCGGCGTCGCGCTTTATCTGGAGGGCGACGCCAATGATTACTGCGGCAAAGGACTGTCGGGCGGGCTTATCACGGTGCGTCCGTCGCGCCAGGCCCGCTTCAAGGCCGAAGAGAATATTGTGGTGGGCAACGTGGCGCTCTACGGCGCCACCAGCGGCGAGGCCTTTATCCGCGGTATCGCCGGCGAGCGTTTTGCCGTTCGCAACAGCGGCGCGCTCGCGGTGGTCGAAGGTGTGGGCGACCATGGCTGCGAGTATATGACCCGCGGCCTGGTGGTGGTATTGGGGCGCACCGGACGTAATTTCGCCGCCGGGATGAGCGGCGGCGTAGCTTACGTCCTGGACGAGGAAGGTAGCTTCGCCCAGCGCTGCAATACCAGCATGGTGGAGCTGTGCGAGGTGAGCGGCGAGGGCGAAGCTCAACAGCTCCACACCCTCATCACGCGCCATTTGCAATATACCCACAGCGCGGTAGCGCGCCGCCTGCTGGATCAGTGGGACGCTTTGCGGGGCAAATTCGTCAAGGTGCTGCCCACCGAATATCGCAAGGTGCTCGAACGCCAGCATCTCAATGCCGAGACGATGCGGCTGGCCGCGGTCTAAGAGGAGCGCGCTGTTTGCCTGGTCGCGGGGTTAACCGGGTCCGCGGCTGAGCAATTTCAAGGTTGGGAGTACGGGTTTTCTGATGGGCAAGATCACGGGCTTTTTGGAAATCGCGCGCGAAGCGCCGCAGCGCCGGCCGGTCAAGGAGCGGCTACGGGATTGGCGCGAGTTTGATCTGAAGATGCCCGAGGACAAGTTACGAGCGCAGGCGGCCCGCTGCATGGATTGCGGAGTCCCCTTCTGCCACAAGGGCTGCCCGCTGGGAAACATCATCCCGGATTGGAACGACCTGGTTTATCGCGGGCGCTGGCGCGAGGCCATCACCCGGCTGCACGCCACCAATAATTTTCCCGAATTCACCGGGCGCATTTGTCCGGCCCCCTGCGAGGAAGCCTGCGTCCTCAACATCAACAACAATCCCGTCACCATCAAGTTGCTGGAAAAGAACATCATCGACCACGCCTTCGCCGAAGGCTGGGTCGCACCGATGAAGTCAATCCGCGCCACTGGCAAACGGGTCGCGATAGTTGGGTCGGGACCTGCCGGCCTGGCCTGCGCTCAGCAACTGGCGCGCGCCGGCCATCGCGTTACCGTGATGGAGCGCTCGGATCGGGTGGGTGGCCTGCTGACCTACGGCATACCCGACTTCAAGCTGGAGAAATGGATTGTCATGCGGCGAATCGAGCAGATGGCCGCCGAAGGCGTGGAATTCCGCACCAGTTGCACGGTAGGAGTGGATTACCCCGCCGAGCGTCTGCGCCAGGAATTCGACGCGGTCTGCCTGACGATCGGTGCCACCAAGCCGCGCGACCTGAGTATCCCCGGCCGCGAGCTTGACGGCATTCATTTCGCGATGGATTTTCTGCCCTTGCAAAACCAGCTTAATTTCGGCGACCAACTCGCTCCGGGCCGGATGATCAGCGCCCACGGCAAACGGGTGGTCATCCTGGGCGGCGGCGATACCGGCTCCGATTGTCTGGGGACTTCCAATCGCCAGGGCGCGCTGTCGGTGGCCCAGTTTGAGTTGTTGGCCAAGCCGCCCGCGGAGCGCACCGCCGAGATGCCGTGGCCGCAGTGGCCGATGATTCTGCGCACCTCGACCTCGCACGAAGAGGGCGTCATTCGCGATTGGAGCGTTAACACCAAAAGCTTTTCGGGCGAAGGCGGGCGGGTCAAACGGCTGCACGGAGTGCGGCTTGAATGGCAACGTCACGATGGGCGCATGGCGATGCGTGAGCTGCCCGGTACCGACTTCGAGATCGAGTGTGATTTGGTACTGTTGGCCCTTGGCTTCCTCGGACCAGAAACCGAGGGTGCGGTCTCACAACTCGGGCTCAAGCTCGATTCCCGGGGCAACATTGCCTGCGACGCCAACTACATGAGCAGCGAAGCGGGGATCTTCGCCGCCGGCGATGCGCGCCGAGGGCAATCACTGGTGGTGTGGGCGATTTGGGAAGGGCGCGAGGCCGCCCGCTGTATCGACCAATATCTGATGGGCGAAAGCCGACTGCCCTCCAGCCCCGATCTGTAGCCGAACGCTTGGTGCCGGCGTCGCGCTCAGCGTCCAGGTCCTTGGAGTGCCCGGTCCAAAATCGAATTGATCGTTGACTGCTCCCTCGCCCTGCACCCTACACTGCTTATGAGAGCATCCAAGGGATGCCGGAGGAGGGCAGGGGCGTGCAGTTAAACCCCGCGGCCGTGAAGCGCATGATCGGCGACGGCGAAGAGGTAGCTTTGCTCGACGTGCGCGAAGAAGGTCTGTTTGCCACCGGCCACCTATTATTCGCCTGCTCGCTGCCTCTCAGCCACTTGGAGTTGCGAGCCGCGACATTGGTGCCACGGCGTGAGACCCGCACTATCGTCATCGATGAGGACGGCGGCCCACTGGCCCAGCTAGCGGCCCGCCGGCTGTCGGATTTCGGCTGGAAGAATATTGCCGTACTCCAGGGCGGTGTCGAGGGTTGGCGGCGCGCGGGCTTTGAGATCTTCAGCGGCATTAATGTGCCCAGCAAAGCCTTCGGTGAACTGGTTGAAGATCAATGCGGTACCCCGCGGATCACACCCGCCGAGCTCAAGCGCAGGCTGGAGCAGGGCGAAGACATCATCATCCTCGACAGCCGACCCCAGGAAGAATTTCGGGTGATGAGCATTCCCGGCGCGTTGGATTGTCCGGGGGCCGAGCTGGTCTATCGCGCCTTCGATCTGGCGCGCGGTCGCACCGCCACGGTGGTAGTCAATTGCGCTGGTCGCACCCGCAGCATTATCGGCGCGCAGTCGCTGATCAACGCTGGGATGGAAAACCCGGTCTTTGCCTTGGAAAACGGCACTATGGGCTGGCGCCTGGCGGGCCTGGAGCTGGCGCATGGTCGTGATGACGTCGCGCCGCCGCCTTCGGCTGACGGCTTGAGCCGGGCCCAAGCCGCCGCCAGCAGCTTGGCCCAGCGCTTGGGTCTGCGCGAAATCGGTTGGAACGATCTCGCCCAAATGCAGTCGCAAAGCCAGCGGGCGCTTTACCTACTCGACGTTCGTACGCCGGCCGAGTATCAGTCCGGCCATCCGGCGGGCTGGCGCTGCGCGCCCGGCGGTCAATTGGTGCAGGCTACCGACCAGTACGTCGGGACGCTCAAAAGCCGGCTGGTGCTGGGCGACAGCGACGGAGTGCGGGCCCGGATGACCGCCTCCTGGCTCATCCAGATGGGCTGGCGCGACGTCTTCGTGTTGCGCGACAACCTTTCCACGCGGGCTTGGGAAAGCGGCGCCGAGCGGCCGGAGATCCTGCCGCTGCTCACGGAGATCGCCAGTCTGGAGGCTGGCGAGTTGCACCAGATGCTGGCGAGCGGTGCGGCCACGGTTATCGATTTTGCCACCAGCCTGGAATATCGCGCCGGTCATATCGAGGGCGCCTGGTGGGCGATTCGCGCCCGTTTGGAGCAGGCACTGCCTCGTCTGCCGCAAGCTGGCGCGCTGGTGGCAACCTCGCCCGATGGCGTCCTGGCTCGTTTTGCCGCCGCCGATCTCGCAAAACTCACCGCTCGCCCGGTCTTCGCTTTACGGGCCGGAACCGCGGGATGGCGCGCGGCGGGCTTTTCGCTTATTACTCAGCCCGAGCAGCTAGCCGATGAACCGGTGGACGTCTGGTATCGACCCTATCAGAACCGGCAGGGACCTGAAGACGCGATGCGCGCATATTTGGCGTGGGAGCTGGGGTTGCTGGAGCAGATCGCCCGCGATGGCGACGCCCGCTTCGCCGTGGCCAAATAAGTTGGCCGTGCTTGCCTGAACGGGGGCCGTTAGTAGGCACGACCTCAGCGTGACAACGGCCGGGACCGGTTAGCAAAATTTGCCATATCGGGTATTCCTGGATTCGGGAGAACTGGCTATGCCAGCCTGGAACGTCAACCTTTACCGCCCCGCAAGATGCGTTCGTTGAAGGCGTGGTCAAGGCAGGCGGGTACCAGAATGCCAGCGAGGCGATCCGTGACGCACTGCGCATGCTTCAACCAAAGCGGCGCGAGGAGCTCAAACTTCGGGCTTTGCGTGACCAAATCAAGGCAGGTCTCGACGCACTCGAACGAGGTGATTTTACCGGGATCGCTAACGCGGCGCTCGACGACTATCTTGGAGGGTTAGTTCCAACGCCTCGCAAAGGTGCATGCGTTCGTGGAGCGCGCGGACGGTCTCGATCGATCCCGGCGCGATTGCCCGCGGTCTCTCGCCCCGCCGACCGGAAGCGGTTTGATACGGAACGGCCCGGGGCGATAGCCGGATCGGGACTCCATCAAAGCGCTGGCCAGCCCCTTTTCGAAAGTGCAAGCTTGCAACTTTGATCTTTCAGGGGACGCGTGATGGAAACTTTGCTCCCCGGGTTTTTTCCAGCAACCGCAATGCCGGACCCGGACTGGTGGGAAGCGCTGTGGCCCGATCCCGCTCAAGTGGTTGTTAAGCTTGGCGTCGAGGCGCAGACAGAGGTTGTGGACCTCTGTTGCGGCGATGGGCTCTTCACCGTACCCCTCGCGCGCATGAACCGGCATGTCATCGCGATCGACCTCGACCCCGCATTGCTCGACAAGGCGCGCGCACGACTGCTGCGAGCCGGCATTACCAATTACGATTGTTTTGCGATAGACGCCTATCAGCTTGCTGAGGTCGTTCGCGAGCCAGTTGACTTTGTGCTGATCGCGAACACCTTTCATGGAGTTCCGGACCAGAAACGTCTTTCACGAGCGGTTGCCGCAATTCTCAAGTCGGGCGGGCGCTTCGCGGTTGTCAACTGGCATCGCCGCCCGCGAGAGGAGACCCAGGTTTTAAATCAGCCGCGCGGGCCGAGGACCGCGATGCGAATGGAGCCAGAAGACGTGACGGCAGCGGTCAGTTCATCGGGCCTCAGGTTCGAGCGTGCGATCGAACTGCCGCCTTATCACTACGGCGTGATCTACACCAAATAGCGGGCGTCGCTGTTTTCCAAATGCCGACAAACGCGTGGCCTCTTCGATAAATTACAGCCTAGGGTCACCATCGAGAACTCACCGCGGCCTGAGCCGTCAGACAGGAGGGGGCAGTTCGATCAGGCGGTCACGAGTGGGGTCGCGATAAGTCTGCGCCCAGTTGTATGCGCGCATGTCCTGGGTGAACAGAATCACCTGGCGCTGGCGGCTTAGTTGATGCAACACTGCCATCACGGCTTCAACCCGCTGATGATCGCAATGGACCGTAACGTCATCCAGCAGCATCGGGCAGACCTCGCCGGTTTTGGTCAGATGGCTGGCCAGCGCGGCGTGCAACAGCAGGAAGATTTGTTCGGCGCTCCCGTGTGACAAGCGGGTCGCCTCGCGCAACTCGCCTTGGCGGTCGCGCACTTGCACCATCAGGTTTGCGGGATCGACGATCGCTTCGCGATAGCGCCCGCCGGTGATGTCTGCCAGCGACTGGCCGATCGAAGCCGCCAGCACTGGTGCGATATCGCGATGGGCTCGTTCCTGGGCCCGCTGCAGGAACTCGCGCGTGCGGGTGAGCGTATCCTCTAACCGCCGTACCCGTTCCAGCTCGGATTGCGCCGCCGCCATCTCCTCCTCGGCTTCCGCGAGTGGGGGTAATTGGGGTAGGCGCGCGCTTACTTGGCCGCGCAGCAGATCGGCGTCCGACCGTGCTCGATTGTAGGCGTCGCGGGCGCGAGTCAAATCCTCGTTGCTGGCCGAGGCAAGCTGCGCCGGAGGTTGCGCGCTTAACTGCGCAGCAATTTGCTGGCAGTGTGCCGCTTCCTCCGCCATTTCTTGCAGCGCGCGCCCCTTGAGCAAGTCGGTCAGCTCCACCCATTCTTGATAGGCAAGCTGATAGGCCTCGACCGCCTTTTGCTGCGCGGCCAGCCATTCGCGCAGTTGCCCGACCAGCAGGTCGTCATCGTCCGCTGGCGCGAGACCGCATCGCTGGGCCGCCTGATGCAGGCGCGCCTGTGCGCTCGCGCGCGCTTCCTGCGCCTGCTGATAGGCCGCCTCGGCCGCCAACCGCATCGAAAGCTGTCGTTGTAGGTCGTCGCGACGACTGGCCTGCATGGCCTGCGCCGCATTGCGCTCGCAAGCCGCGCGATAGGTTTGGGAAGCGGCAGCGAGATCGGCGGTCAGAGCCTTCACACCGCGGCGCTCCAGCGCCGCGGCGAGAGCCTGCGCGGCGGAGGCTTGTGCCGCGGCAAGCTGACCATCAATATGCTGCCAGCGCTCCAGTTCCGTTGCCGCCATTTGGGCGCGATCGCAGGCCTCGGCCAGATCGATCAAAACTTGCGCGCGCGGCTCCAGCCCCAGTTCACCCAAGCGTGCCCGAGTCGCTTCGATCTGGCCCTGCCATTGCTGATGCTGATGGACGGCGGAAGCGCGCGCCAATTCCACCTCGCGCAGTTCTTTGTCCAGGTCGTTCAACCCGATTCGCTTGAGATAGGCCCACCCGGCCGCGATTAGGCATAGCGCTCCTGCGAGTGCCGCCCACGCAAGCTGGCGAATCGCAATCGCGCCCGCTGCCAGCAGCAGCATTATCGTCGCGCCGCCGATGCCGATCGCGCTTGCGCGGCGAGCACGCCGCAGCTTGGTGCCGAGATCGCTCCCGCGCGCGTCCAGATCGGGCGCTGGCTCGGGTGGGGGCAGAGATAGTTCGTGCGCCAGATCCCGCAGCTCTGAAGCGCTCGCACCACCGGTTTGCGGCGATGGAAGGGGCGCTGGTCGGCTTTTGCGATGCAGCTCCAATTGGCCCTGGACATCCAAGTAATCACGCTCGGCGGCGACGAACTCGGAATGGGGCACGGTGTCGCCACTGGGGGCCAACGGCAGGGCCTCAAGCTGAGCTCGCAACTGGGCGCTATCGGGCCCCGCCAGCGGCACAAGCACAGGTCGTTGCTCCCATTGGGCCAGGGTTGCGACCACCTCATGCGCCAGCTCCCGCGCCACCGGCACCGGAGCTTCTGGATGGCGCGCGGCCAGCTCGCGCGCCCGATTCAGGCGGCAATTGGCTTCTTGTGCCGTCCGCCACGCGATCGCAGCCTCGATCGCGCGCGCCCGAGACTCACAGTCCGCGGCGGCGGTTTCGGCTTTCTGCGCCTCCCCTGCCAAATCGTCGAACTCCGCCCGCTGCCGGCGAGCCTCTTCCAACCTCGCCTGCGCCTGCTCCAAGCGGTTGATCGCCTGGCGCAGCGGTCTGACGCTGTTAACCCGGTCTTGCCCTACCTGCTCGGAGAAAAATACGTTCAACAGCTCCAGCGCCCGCGCCGCGGTTTGATCGCGCCCGGCGCTGGCGGCCGCGCGCTGCAGATGCTCCTGGAGCTGGTCGGCATTGGCGAGCAGGCTCAAGAGTTGCGCCTGACGCACGCAGGCGGTCGCGATAAATGCCCGCCGATTGAGTCCCAGCCAGCGTGAGCCGTCGGGCGCGCCTTCGAAAACGATCTCGCTCGACACGTCGCGTCCCAAGTCCAGATCGGTGGCGCGGCAATCGACTCCGCCTTCGAGATCCTGGCGCATTTCGATTCGGCGCCCGTCTTCCAGCACGATCGCTGCGCTCACGGCCCATCCGCCGCCGGCCCAGGGGCGATAGCGCTCGAATTCCCGCTCTGCTTTTGACGGCGGCCCCTTGGTGCGTCTGCGCCCGCACAGGGCAACGTAAAGGACCGCGTGCCAAGTGGATTTGCCCGCCTCGTTAAGGCCGTAGATAAGGTTGAAGCCCGGCGCCAATTCCAGGGTTTGATCGCACAGGCAACCGAAGGCAGCCGCTTTGATGGACTCAAAGCGCATCCTACGGCTCCAGATCATCGCGCCCGTCGAGGGCGCGCAGACCGGTGATCAGGATGCGCTGGCGCAGCGCTTCATCGAGGTCCGGGGCGTCGAGCACGTCGCGCACGAACTGACCCCGCACGGTGCGTTCATCCTTAATCTGTCCAATGTCGTAGGCGACGCCCAGCCGCCCCTCGCGCACTATCAGTTCATCCAGCCCCGGGGCGATGTCGGTCAATTCCTGGGGTCGGAGACTAACCTGGGGCGCGAGATCGCCAGTCAGGGTCACACGGACCACTCCCGCCAGACCCTCGGTGGCTCCGGCCAACCGCTCGCGGACCTCCTGCTGGCTGGCGCAGCCGGTGAGGTCCAAAGTCAGGTCGTGAAGTTGGGTCAGCGCCAATACCCGCCGTTCGCGGGCTACCGACCCATCACTGGCCACGGTGGCGATTACGGCGCCGCGCGGCCCCTCCTCGCCGAAGCTCAAGGGCTCCGGATTGCCCGGATAGGTGAAGCGCTCCGCGTCTTGGGGCGAATGGTAATGGCCCAGGAAGGCGTGATGAATTCCGGCGACTTCAAGTTGCGCGGCGGCAAAGGGCGCGTGAGGTACTTTGGTGTGGTC
>DATGLK010000008.1 GCA_035294265.1 Candidatus Binataceae bacterium | reverse complement strand
GCGAGTGCGCGAGGCAATCGAGAAGGCACTCTATCTGGGCGAGCATCGAGCCAGCGCAGTGCGGATGAAACGAAGCGCGGAGGGGATGCAGGTGGAGGCGCGCACGGACTTCGATACCCGCTTCAATTGCTCAAGCTGCATGCGCCGCTTTCCCGAGCCCTCGCCGGCGATGCTCTCGCCCAACAGCCCGATCGGCGCTTGTCCGGCCTGTGAAGGCTTCGGGCGCACGATGGAGCTGGATCTGGATAAGGTGATTCCCAATCACAATCTCTCCTTACGCCAGGATCTGGTGGCGCCTTGGCGCACCCCGGCCTATCGCGAGATGCACGCTTGGATGGTGGAATGCGCGCGGCGCCGACACATCCGGCTGAACGCGCCCTACAGCGAATTTACCGCCGAGGAGCGCAATTGGTTACTGGAGGGGGAAGGCGGAGCACCAGACCAAGGGCCCGAAAAGAGCGCTCGCCCGTCACGCGCCCATCGCCATCGCCGGCCGCACGACCACCACCAACACCATCATCATGAATGGCATTCAGAGCACGATCGATGGCCGGGGATTCGTGGTTTCTTCCGCTGGCTCGAGCGGCGCCGCTATAAGACCCACGTTCGTGTCTTGTTGGCCAAGTATCGCCGTTTTGTAACCTGCGCCACCTGTGGCGGCGCCAAGCTCAAGCCCGAGGCCTTCAACCTGCGGCTTGGAGGTAAGAACATCGCTGAGGTCAGCCGGCTGCCCATCGGTGAGTTAGCGGCTTGGCTGGAGGGCTTGCAATTGACCGAGAGCGAGCGCGCTCGCGCCGCCAGCATCGTGCGTGAGTTGCGCAGCCGCGTCGGCTACCTGGTCGCGGTCGGGCTGAATTACCTAACTCTGGAGCGCGCGGCGCGCACGCTTTCGGGCGGCGAAGCTCAGCGCATCCACTTGGCGAGTGCCCTGGGCAGCCTGTTGACCGGAACCTTGTACGTGCTTGACGAACCCACGGTGGGGTTGCACGCACGCGATACACGCCGTCTGCTGCAGGTGCTGCGCCAGTTGCGCGATCTCGGCAATACGGTGGTGGTGGTCGAGCACGATCCCATCATTATCGCGGGCGCCGACCGGCTAGTCGAACTAGGGCCCGCAGGAGGGCGCGAAGGGGGTCATCTCGTCGCCAATCGTGTGCCGCCGCGGCGCGCCGCCAGCGCCAAGCTGGCGCGCGCGGCGCTGATGCGGGCGATCGCGCGCGAACGCCACCCAGCCGCCGATGATCCCGTCCTGCGCATCGTGGGCGCCCGCGAGCATAATCTGCGCGATCTCGACGTCACCATTCCCTTGCGCCGCCTGGTCTGTATCACTGGGGTTTCGGGCTCGGGCAAATCGACCCTGGTGGAAGAGGTCCTGTACAACAATTATTTGCAGCGCATGGGACAGCCCGTGGCCGGCGACGTCGGCGCTTGTCGCGCTCTGCAAGGGCTGCAGCACCTCGATCGCATCGTTCATTTGGGGCAGGAAGCTCTGCTGCGATCGTCGCGCTCCAATCCCGCGACCTACCTTGGGATTTACGACCATTTACGCAAGCTGCTGGCCGCGACCACCGAGGCTCGCCGACTGGGTATCCAAGCCCGCGACTTTTCTTTCAATGTGGTCGGCGGACGCTGCGAGCGATGCCAGGGCATGGGCACGGTTACCCTAGAGATGCATTTTATGGCCGACCTGGAGGTGACATGCGAGGCCTGCGAGGGGCGTCGCTTTCAATCCCACGTCCTAGGAATAAATTATCATGGGCTCAACATCAACCAGATTCTGGCCCTCACCGTGGATGAAGCGCGAGCATTTTTCGCTGGCCGGACCCCCATCGTAAGCCCGCTGGATACCGTGAGTGCAGTGGGACTGGGCTATTTGCAGCTCGGCCAGGCCACCTCCACCCTGTCGGGCGGCGAGGCGCAACGCTTGCGCCTCGCCTCTTTCCTGAACCAGGGCATTAATCCCCGCCAGGAGCGTAAGTCTCTATTTATTTTGGACGAGCCGACCACGGGTCTGAGCAGTAGCGACGTGCGCACCCTCCTGCGCGTCCTGATCCGCCTGGTGGACGAGGGCTACAGCCTGCTGGTTATCGAGCATAACCTGGAACTGATTGCGCACGCCGATCACGTGATCGACCTCGGCCCCGAGGGTGGTGCCGACGGTGGCCGGCTCGTCGCCGAGGGCACGCCGCTTGAAGTCGCCGCTTGCGAAGATTCTCATACCGGCCGTGAGCTGCGCCGGCTTTTCGGTTTGCCGCTCAACGCCCGTTCACCGTCACGCGCCACCGTACGCCAGGTCGCGGGCCTTTAAACTCGCTTGCCCTTTTGCCAGCCAGCACTTGAGTGCCCCACGCTCGATTCTCCCTGCGAGCTGAATTCACTTAAAGGGCGCGGCCAGTTAAACTGAGGATTTAGGTGGTCAACCATGGCCTCGATACCATCCAGCCGTTTAAAGCCCTTCTTCCTGGAACTGGTGGGACGCAGTTTCTCTCAGCTTCAGGTCGGCGACCGCGAGGTCGCCAATTACGTCTCCACGGTGCTGGCCGATTTCAGCCGGCGCGACAACTGGCTGCGTCTACGCGATGCGCAAGGCAGGCAGCTGGATAGCGCGGTCGAGATGTGGCTGCAGACCGTGGAGAGTGGCGAGCGCGACGCGCACCAGGAACGGGAGCTGCGCAAATACATCGGCGACTATAGCCTGTTCATGGCCGGAGTGTTCCGTGCCTTCGTGCAGCGTCAGGGCCGCTTGGATTCCTATTTGGCCCAGGGCAGCCGCTCCTATCACGCCGTCTATGAACTGGACGCCGCCGATTTGCGTCCCGGCTTTACGCTTTTCGAGGAACTCAGCCGCGGCTTCGAGCGCTACGCCGGCGCGCTGGATTACATGCAAAAATGCTTTTTTGCCCATCCCGCGGGAACCAACCCCTTTGCCGGCGTGCTGCGCCAAATCGAACGCTTGATCGGTCCCGGTCGACCGGACAATTGATCGACCGGGGAGCCGCGAGCACCGCTGTTGGACGACCATTTGCCACTGCGTCTGGACCTATATCTGGTCCGCTATGGTATTGCGTCATCGCGCCGCCAAGCCCGCGACCTTATCGCGCGCGGGCTGGTGCAGGTCAACGGCCGCTGTTTGCGCAAAGCCGCCCCCGTACAGCCCGGTGATCGCGTTGAAGCGGCGCCGTCTGCTCCCCCCACTATCACTCCCAACCCTGCCCTGTCGCTGGAAGTTCTCTATCAAGGTGCGGCCCTGTTGGTGATTAACAAACCCGCTTTGATGCCGTGCCATCCGCTGGATAGCCGCGAGTGCCAAACCGTGATGAATGGCGTGGTGGCGCGTTTCCCGGAAACCGCACTGGGGGCGCTCAAACCACTGGAGGGGCTACTGGTCCATCGGCTGGACAACGGCACCTCGGGCGCGCTGATGGTGGCACGCAGCCGCGCCAGCCTGGAGCTGGCGCGCAACGCGCTGCATCGAGGCGAGATTGATCGCCGGTACCTGGCATTGGTCGAGGGCAGCTTGGATGGCTCGATCGAATTAGACGCCGCCGTCGGCCACCATCGCCATAGTCGCGCTCGTATGGTGGCGCTTAAGGCTTCGCGCGGTGCGGGCGGACGCCCGGCCGTTACTCGGATCGTTGCGCTTCGTCAACTGGGCGACTACACGCTGGTCGAGGCTCGCCCCACCACTGGCAATCGTCACCAGATTCGGGTCCACCTAGCCGCGGCCGGTTGGCCGATCGCCGGCGATGTCCAATACGGCGCGCGCGCCGTGCCGACGCTAGCCGCCGGCCGCTTTTTTCTCCATTTGCACCAACTAGCCTTTCCCGCGGCTATCAGCGAAGGACCGAACGCGTCAGGAGGGAGCCGGCGGTACATCGTGGCGCCGCTGCCCAGCGATCTGGTCTTCACTTCTGCCTTAGCCTCCGGCAATCCTTTAGCCTAATTTTTTAGTCTGGACGCCAAGGGCTTGAACCAATTTCAATGCCCGCGCTTGCGTGAGAGCGGCAAGCGGTTTAAAAAAGGCTTCGCCGTGTAAGAAGACGAGGGTTGCCACCTGGGGCGTGCACCGAAGGCGACGAGATGCCTCGCCTCATCGGACTGTGGCTCAGACGGCGAGGAACGAATTGGGGACGTGGCAGCGGTCGGACTGCCTCCAAGTCAGTAAGGTGGATCTCCTCGATACCGTCGGCGGCGGTTTTGCATAACGAATTGTCTAAAGAGGTTCAGGCCGGCTCATGAATCACCAAAGCTGTAAGATGAACAAAGCGATCGCCCAGCGCCGGCCGCAGCTTTTCAGCGGTGGCAACCACCGTCGCGGCTTGGCTGCGCGCCTAGGGCTGCTGGCTGGGGGCTCGATACTTGCCGCGTTCACCTTAGCTTATCCCGCTGCGGCGCAATACCTGCCCGGCACTCCCGGCCACCTCAATTACACCACCAATCCGCTGGAACCCGGCCCAGTCAGTCAGTCGGTGCAAATCCAGGCACCGCCGATGGAGCCGCAGAATCCCCCCAACGTGATGGTGACGCCCGATCTACAAAGCGAGCTACAACACACGCCCTGGCCTCAAAACATCATGAGCCATCAATGGACCCTCAGCGGCGCGCTGCCGGGTGAGAGCGTCTTCAGCCATCGCTACCTTCAGACCACTGATCCCAATACCCGCAAGCTCACGCTCAAGGAAGCGATTTATCTGGCCCTGCGCAACAACCCCAGCGTCATCTCGGCCAGCATGGACCCAGTGCTGTCGCTGCAGGCGGTTCGTCAGAGCTGGGCCGTGTTCGACCCCAATCTGACCAGTCAGGCCGATACCAATAAAAACGTCGTTCCAGTAACCAACCCCTTCACTGCCGGCGGTCTGCCCAGCTTGGAGACCAAGAACTACGACTGGGACTTCGGCATCAGCAAGGTCTCGGCGCTGACCAACGGAACCATGGGGATCACATTTGACAACAACTACAACAACACCAATTCGCTGCTAACCTCGATCAACAATTATTACACCCCACTGTTGGAAATGTCGGTCAATCAACCGCTCCTGCGCAACTTCGGCAACCAGTTCGCTACTATCAACGTGCGCATAGCTCAAACCAATCAGCGCCAAGCGCAATACACCTACGAGCAACAGCTCAATGACTTCGTGCTGCGGGTGGGCACAGACTATTGGAATCTGGCGCGCGCCGAGATGAATTTGGAAGTCGCCAAGCAGGCGCTAGCGGTGGACGAGGATCTGGTGCGCCAAAACGCGATCAGCGTCAACGTTGGGGTAATGGCGCCGCTGCAACTCAAGGAAGCCCAGTCTCAAGCCGCCACCGATCAGGCCACCGTTTACACCGCTCAAGGCGCGCTGGAAACCGCGCGCGCCGTCTTGCGTCAGGACGTAATGTACAATCCCACGCAGTCCTTCATGCCCGCGCAGTTGGAGGTTGCCGACCGGCCCCATCCCGATGAGATTCCTACTAACGAGGAACGCTCCCTGGAGCTGGCGATGATGTGGCGGCCCGAGCTGGCTGCCCTACGCCAGGAGATCGAAAGCCTGCTGCTTCAGGTCAAGTACGCCGAGAATCAAACTCTTCCTCAGTTCAACGTCGGCGCCGAGTTTGGGATTACAGCCAGCGGCGGCGACGTGATCTGCGGCCCCTCGGTGTCGCCGGTTTGAATGTGGTGGGTGGAGTTCCTTGCATCCAGGCTGGCGGCAGCAAAGGTGTCGCCCTGCCTTATAAAGGTGGCTACGACACCGCGCTTAACCGTCTGTTCCGCTTTACCTGGTATAATTATGCGGTGACCTTCGCCTTCGAGCGCCCGCTGAGCAACGACGCTGCCAAGGCCGCGCTGGCTCAGGCCAAGACCACCTACGAGCAAGGGCGGATGAACTACCGCAACGAAGTTTCGCAAATAGTCGTCGACGTGCAGCAGTCGCTGGCGGGACAAACCGCCAATTACAAGGCGGCGCAAGCCGCCCACGTCGCCACCGCGACCGCGGCCGCCGCCCTTCACGACGAGCGCGAAACCTTCCGGGTCGGGATGGCCACCACCCACGACCTGCTGCAATACATTGAAAGCCTGGTCGCGGCCGAAGGCGCCGAAGTGCAAGCTCAGGTCAATTTCGAGATCTCCAAGCTCCAGGTACAACACGCTCAAGGCACTTTATTGCGCATGTTCAATATCAATTTCTTAGCCAATAATCCTGACATCAGACCCTGGTACGCGCAGTTCTAGCCCTAATGCCGGCATCATGTGCCGCTTTTCATAGGCCCTTATGACGCCGGCGCATTGTTTTGTCTTGGATGGCTCGACTCCAGGGTCCCCTTTAAATCTTCGTGTATGGTGGCCAACGTTGAGCGCTGGCCACGCCTGAGGTGGTTTGCCCGTTAAGTTGCGGGGGGCTCAGTAGTTGGCCGCTTCCTCGGGTGAATGGCCACGTTTGTAGACCAACACCGTGCGCTCGAATTCCATCACTTGCGTGCCGTCCTGGTTGAGGCCGCGGGTATGTACGGTGACGATCCCCTGCGTGGGCCGGCTTTTCGATTCGCGTTTGGCCACCACCGTGGACTCCGCGTACAGCGTGTCGCCGGCGAATACCGGCGCCGTGTTCCGCACCTTGTCCCAGCCCAGGTTGGCCACCACCTTAGCGCTGACGCTGTGCACGCTCATCCCGGTTAGCACCGAAAGCGTCACCGTGCTGTCCACCAACAGCTTCTTCCATTCGGTTTTCGCCGCGTATGCAGCATCGAAGTGCAGTTGCTGGGAGTTCATCGTAAGAAGACAACCCCAGATATTGTCGGTTTCGGTGATGGTACGGCCGGGGCGATGTTCGAACACATCGCCGACCTCGAAATCTTCGTAATACAAACCGTAGGTCTCGCGATAGCGCTTGTCGCCGACTTGCTTGTACATGGAAGGCACGGTTTTCATTGCTGCGCTCCTTGCCCCACTGGGCGTTAACCGCGCGCCTCGTAGGCCGCCAGCACGCGATCGACCATCTCGCCGGCTTGGCCTAGGTAATTCATCGGTTCCGTCAGCGCGGCTAGCGCCTCGGGGCTAAGCCGGCTGCTGATTTCGGAATTCTCGCCAAGCAGCTCCCGCAGCGGACGGTTCTGTTCCAGCGCCAGGCGGCAAAGATCATACACCAAGTCGTGGGCGCGCTCGCGTCCCAGATGGGGCGCCAGGCCCATCATCACGGCCTCCGAAACGATCAGCCCATTGGTCAGCTCTAGGTTGGCCCGCATCCGCGCCACATCGACCTGCAGCCCTTCGACGATGGTGCGGGCATGGGTCAGCGCACCGGCGCTCAAGGCGAAAATCTCGGGTAGCGCGATCCATTCGATTTCCCACGGCCCGGTCGCTCGCTCGTGGTCTTCCACCATCGCTTCGAGCATCGCGGCGACTTGCTGACGCACCATCGCGGTGCACGCGACAATATAGTTGCAGGAAATCGGGTTGCGCTTCTGCGGCATCGTGCTGCTCGATCCGCGCCCCTGGGTGAAGGGTTCAAACACTTCGCCCACTTCGGTCTGCATCAAGAGCTTGATGTCGGTGGCCAGTTTGCCCAAGGTTCCGGTCAACAGCCCCAGAGCGCAGGCGACTTCCGCCAACCGGTCGCGGGTGGTGTGCCAAGCAATCTCCGGCTGCCCCAATCCCAACTCCTCCATCAGCGCCGCTTGCACCCGCAAACCGTCGTGGCCCAGCGAAGCCAGGGTCCCGGCGGCGCCGCCGAATTCACCCACTAATGCGCGCGGCCGCAGCTCGGCGAGTTGCTGGCGATGGCGCATGATGGCGGCCAGCAGGGTCGCCGCCTTGAAACCAAAGGTGATCGGCACCGCTTGCTGCAAATTGCTGCGCCCCGCCATAGGCGTGTCCCGATAGCGCCGCGCCAGCCCCGCCAGCGCTCGCGCGATCGCCGCCAGCTCCTCCTCGATCAGCCCCAGTGCCTCACGCACTTGCAGCACCGTGGCGGTATCGGTGATGTCCTGGGTGGTTGCGCCCCAATGGGAATATTCGCCCAGCCCCTCGGCGCAGCGCGCCACCAGTTGCTTGACCACCGGTAGGACGGGATAGCCGATGCGTTCGGTGTCACGCTTGAGCAGCGCAAAATCGTAAAGCTCCGCCCGCCCCTGGCGCGCGATTTCCTGCGCCGCCCGCGATGGGATAATTCCCAGCTTGGCCTGCACCTTGGCCAGCGCCACCTCGATATCCAGATATTTCTGAATCCGGTTTCGGTCCGAAAATACATGGCGCATGGCCGGGGTACTGAAAATGTCACGAAAGATTTCAGAATCAACGGCGCTTGTGGCCATCGGCACGATTCCTCCCGTTGGCCGCAAGCTTAGCTCCCACCTACCGCCAAGTTAAGCCTGAATTTCCATTTTCTCAGTGAAATAGCAATTTGCTAAAATGTTGCAAAAGCCTTGAAGGTGGAGAAAAAGGTCGAGTTCCACTTTGGGAAACACTTCGCGCTTTGGCTTCATCCTTCCAAACTTCCAGCCGGGCAGTAGTGCGCTTCTCCAACAAGCGCGGGACAGCCGAATTGCTGAATTATGCAATCGTAAAGCGGTTGGGATTGACCAGGAAATAGGGTGAAGGCCGATTTGTCGCGCCGTGCTGCGGCGTGAAGATGCTGAACCAAACCAACGGTTTGCGGCTGGCAGGTTCAGAACACAAGAAACTGATCCAGGTTAAGCCGCTCTGAACGGATCGGACGGTAAAGGGCAGTGTTCCTTTCGAGCTGGCACCTATGTTCGTTCCCTTGCTTAGCAACCAGCGGCTGGAGCCGCGGTCCAATAAGCGCCGCGATGCAGGGCCCACTTGCACTTACCTCGCCGCTTGGCAATAAGCTGAAGCGTCTAGTAGGTCAGCTAGGGAGGTAATCTACCGATGAGTCGGCTACCCGAACTCCAGCCGCACGCCCTGAGCCCAGAGCAAACGCGCATTTACGAGGCCATCGGCGCTACCCGACGCGGGCGAGTTAGCGGCCCGTTTGGTATCTGGTTGCGAATTCCCCAACTGGCCGGGGCGGCTAGCCAACTTGGCAATCTGCTGCGCGGCAACGGTCAGCTCGAACGGCGCCTGGTCGAGCTAATCGTGCTGATCGTCGCACGGAGATGGTCGGCCAATTACGCCTGGAGCGTTCATCAGGAATACGCTCTGGAGGCCGGCCTTGAACCCGAAGTGGTGGAAGCTATCCGCACCCATCGCCTGCCGACTCTGCGCCAGGAGGACGAGCAAATCGTTTATGAAGTGGTCACAGAACTGCTGAACATGCGCCGCCTCAGCAGCCCGAGCTACGACCGCGCCCTGGCCGCGCTGGGAGAACCTCGGCTGATCGAACTGATCGCCACCGTGGGCTTCTATACCATGGTTGGAATGACGCTATCAGTTTTCGAGGTCGATGCCCGCGACGGTAGCCGGCCGCTGGACTAGCAAGCTTGCGCCGACGGTTGCAACAGTCCGGCCGCTTGCGCCGCCTGCAGCTCGGGCATCACGCGGATGACGAACAGTTCCAGCGACTTCCGTGCCTCGCTCAGCGTGAGGTCGCCGAAAGCGAACTGCCCCAGCAGATAGTTGCATCCGGCTTGCGCCAGATGCTCGATCAAAAATTGGCTTACTGTAGCCGGTGAACCCGCCACCCCCTGGCCGGTCTCGCGCAATTGGTCGAACTCCGGCGGACGAATATGTACGTGTTGCCAAGTGGGATCGGGAAATTCGCGCATCAGATAATAGAAGCTGTGGTACCAACGGCGATAGGCTCTCCGCGCCAGCGTCATCGCCGCCTCATCGCTTGACCCCACCACGATAAAACGACCCAGCCCCAGGCGTGGCAGTGGCTGCGCATCGCCATAGCTGGCCCGCCACACCTCGCGGTAGCGATCGGTATAGGTGCGGGTTTTCCCAGGTCCGTCCAGGCTCACGATCTGCATCCCCTTGCGCGCGGCGAAGGCCGCGCTCTCGGGTGAATGGCTGCCATACCACAGCGGCGGAATGGGCCGCTGCAGCGGCTTCATCACCAGCGGCACATCGTCGAAGTGGTAATACTTGCCGTGAAACGTGAGCCGCTCGCTGGTAAGGCCGCCGAGCACCAATTCCAAAGCCTCCTCGTACACCTCACCGCGCAGCGCCGGATCGGCGCCATAGCTTCGGCTTTCGATCGGCGAGGCCCCACGCCCAAATCCTAATTCCATCCGCCCAGCGCTCAGATGGTCGAGCATCGCAATCTCCTCGATCAGGCGCAGGGGGTGATACAGCGGGAGGACGTAAACCAGCGGTCCGAAGCGAAGCCGGCGGGTGCGCTGCGCCATCGCGGCGAAGAAAACATTGGGCGAAGGCGCCATCCCGATTGGGCTGCCGTGATGCTCTGCCACATGGTAGGAATAGAAGCCTGCCTGTTCGTACAATTGAACCAGTTCCAGGCGCGCCCGGTAAAACTCCTGCAAGGAGACCGTGCCGCGGTCCAAGTGATCGAAAACCCCAACCTCCATTTCTGTCCTCTCCGCGCTTTCTCGGCTCTCCCGGCAGGCTAGGGGTAAGTCGTCGCAGTCTGCTCCGCCCTCTCTGATCTCAGAGAGGGGGAAAGAAACGATACCTCAAGTTCGCCCAATGGGTTAGGAGGCTCGCATCGAGCGCCAGGGTGGGTGCGGCGCAGGCTCCTCGCCCCCCATCATGCCAAATCCTTCGCCCGAATCGGCAGGTTACGCACTCGCTTGCCGCTCAAGGCAAAAATCGCGTTGGCCACGGCAGGAGCGATCGGCGGTACCGCGACCTCGCCGATTCCGCCCATCGGCGGACCGCCCGCGACCGGATAGACCTCGACCTTGGGCATCTGCGGCAAGCGCAGCACCGGATAGTCGTCGAAGTTGTGCTGCACCACGCCGCCGTGCCGGATCGTGATTTCCCCCATCAAGGCCGCGCTCAGACCATACACGATCGCGCTTTGCACCTGCGCCTCGATCGTGTTGGGGTTGACGATCGTCCCGCAGTCCACCGCCGCCACCACCCGCCGGACCCGGACCTCGCCCTTGCCTTCGATCGACACCTCGGCGACCTCGGCCACGTAGCTGCCAAAGGCGTTATGCAGCGCGATCCCGCGCGCGACCCCCGCCGGCAACGGCTTGCCCCAACCCGCCTTGTCCGCCACCAGCATCAACACATTGCGATAGCGGCGCGCCTGTTCGACCATCTTGAGCCGGAATTCGTAGGGATCCTTGCCGGCCGCCGCCGCCAACTCATCGACGAAGCTTTCGACCACAAAGGCGGTATAGGAATGACCCACCGAGCGCCAAAAATGAACAGGAATACCCGGTGCCACCAGCGCATATTCAATCTGCTGGTTGGGAATCGCATAGGGCAGATCGACCGCCCCCTCCACCGCATACTTGTCGAGATCGCGCGGCGGCCGATGTCCCTGCAAATCGAGCATTAACGAGGGGGCCGCAATTCGATGCTGCCAGGCAACGATGTTGCCGTTACGATCAAGACCACCCTGCAGCCGGCTGTAATTGACCGGCCGGTAGCCATCGTGCCGCATGTCGTCTTCGCGGGTCCAAATAACCTTGGCCGGCCGTCCCAGCGCCTTGGACACTTCCACCGCCTCGACCACGTAATCGACCATGCCGCGGCGGCCGAACCCGCCGCCTAGGAAAGTCGTGGTGACATTGACCTTGTCCGCGGGCAGCCCGGTGATTCGCATCGCCTCGTGCAAGGCTGGAGTTTGTCCTTGGGTGGGGGCGTATACGTCGCAGCGATCGGGCCGCACGTCGGCGGTGCAATTCATCGGCTCCATCGTGGCATGGGCCAGGTAGGGCAACTGATAGACCGCTTCGACCGTCTTGGCCGCGCTCGCCTGCGCGCGCTGCGCATCACCGATCTTTTGTGCCACCACTGCGGGCTTGTCGGCGGCCGCGCTCAACATCCGCGTGATCTCGCCGCTGTCCAAATCGCCCAGCGGACCCTGCTCCCATTCCACCCGGAGCGCGTCGCGCCCCTGCTTGGCGGCCCAAAAATGCTCGGCGACCACAGCCACGCCGGTGCTGATTTGGATCACCTCGCGTACGCCGGCTACCGCCTTGGCGGGCGCGGGATCAAAGCTCTTTACCTTGCCGCCGAATACCGGGCTGCGCGCCACCACCGCCTGCAACATGCCTGGCAGTTTCACGTCGATTCCAAAGACCGCCCGGCCATTGACCTTCAGCGGGGTATCGACGCGCGGAATTGGCCGCCCGATCAGGGTGAACGCCTCGGGGCGTTTAAGCGTCACGTTGGTCGGCACCGGCTGAGCTGCCGCTCGCGCCGCTAGCGCGCCGTAGCTCAGGCGTTGCTCGCGCGGCCCCAAAATGTAGCCGTTGTGAGCGCGGCAATCACTGGTATTTACCTTCCAACGCTCAGCCGCCGCCGCGATCAGCATGGTTCGCGCCACTGCTCCTGCCTGGCGCAGCTCGATCCACGAGCCGCGCACGCTGTTGCTGCCGCCGGTCAGGTTGATGTGCATCAGCGGATTAGCGTATGCCGGCAGCGCCGGAGCCTGTTCCACCCGCACGCGCTTCCAATCTGCGTCCATCTCGTCGGCCAGCAACATCGGCAAAGAGGTCAGTACACCTTGGCCCATTTCCGAGCGTCCGACGATCAGCGTAATCGAGCCGTCGCGGCGCAAACGGATGAAAGCGTTGGGCGCGAAGGAGGCCGTCCCCTCGCCCGCCTCCGTGGCAAGGGGCAGGTAAAAGGCCACCAGCAGGCCGCCGCTCGCGGCGGCCCCGGCGCGAAAAAACTCCCGGCGCGATAAGTTGTTGGCAACCGCCATGGCTTAGGCCCTCCCCAGCGTTGCCGCCGCGCGATGGATCGCGGCGCGGATGCGTTGATAGGTACCGCAGCGGCACAGGTTACCTGCCATCGCGGCGTCGATTTGCTCGTCGCTGGGATGGGGCGTTTGCGCCAGCAGCGCCGTTGCCGACATGATCTGACCGGACTGGCAGTAGCCACATTGCGGCACCTCTTCGGCGATCCAAGCCTGCTGCACCGCGTGCCCGGCTGCGCTGTCCAAACCTTCGATCGTCGTAATGGGCTTGCCAGCAACCAGCATGACCGGGGTCACGCAGGAGCGAATCGGACTGCCTTCAACATGCACCGTGCAGCATCCGCACAGCGCCGCGCCGCAGCCGAACTTAGTCCCGGTCATCCCCAGATGATCCCGGATCACCCAGAGCAGAGGCGTGGCCGGATCGACGTCGAGCCGATGCCGTTTGCCATTGATCGTCAGCGTTAACATCACGACGCTCTCCCCGTTGAGCTGGCTCCTGCAATACCAATCCAGACGTTGGTAGCCATGCGCAAAGTTTAGCGCGAATCTACCCTTCGCAGGTAATCGAAAAAGCATTATTTTTCGGGAGTATCGTTTTGCACACGCGGATTGTTACCAACCGCGTCCCTGGGTTAAGCTCTGCGCCAGGAAGGAGTCTCCTCATGAAGTGCAAGGCAATTGTGGTCAAGCGCACCGGCGGTCCAGAGGTTCTCGAACTGACCGAGCAGGAGGTGCCCCAGCCCGGCCCCGGTCAAGCGCTGGTGCGCCAGCGCGCCGTGGGGTTGAACTTTATCGATATTTACTTCCGTACCGGGGTTTATCCTGTGAAACCTCCCTATACGCCCGGCAATGAAGGGGCCGGAGTGGTCGAGGCGGTGGGACCTGGCGTAAGCGAAGTTAAAGCCGGCGACCGCGTCGCCTACTGCCTGGGACCGATCGGCTCCTACGCCGAGGCTCGCGTGTTGCCCGCCGCGCTGTTGGTCAAACTGCCTGATAGCATCGACTTCGACACCGCCGCCGCGTGCATGCTTAAGGGGCTGACCGCGCACTTCCTGATCCATCTCACCTACGCAGTCAAACCTGGCGACACGATTTTGCTGCACGCCGCGGCCGGTGGAGTGGGCCTGTTGCTCAGCCAATGGGCCAAACATCTGGGCGCCACCGTAATCGGCACCGTGGGCAGCGAGGAGAAAGCGGCTGTGGCGCGTGCTCACGGTTGCGATCACGTCATCAACTACGAGCGCGAAGACTTTGTCGCCCGGGTCAAGGAGATTACCAAGGGCGCGATGCTGCCGGTAGTGTACGACTCGGTGGGTCAGGCGACGTTTTTGAAATCGATGGACTGCCTACGTCAGTTGGGCATGATGGTCAGCTTCGGCCAATCCTCGGGTAAAGCCGACCCTATCAGCGTCAACCTCCTGGCCGACAAGGGCTGGATCTTTCTGACCCGCCCCAGCCTGGTGCCGCATGTCAACACCCGCCAAAAGCTGGAGGCTAATGCTAGCGCGCTCTTCGACGTGATCGCTCGCGGTATCGTCAAGGTAGAGATAAATCAGCGCTTTCCGCTGGCCCAGGCCGCGCAAGCTCATCGCGCCCTGGCCGATCGTGCTACAGTCGGCTCGACCGTACTGATTCCCTGAGCGATTGTCAGATCGATGCAGCCGCAGTCCCCTAGCGAGAGCCCGCCTTGTTGGCCAACCCGCCGCTCATGGGGGATGTATTTCAGCCTTGCGCTGTTGGCGGCGGCAACGATCGTCGCGGCGGCTCAGACTGCCTGCGGCCAGGAATTTTCCGATCGACCGGTGACTGCACCCGGCGGTCCCGGCGGCATGGTGACCCTCCAGACGATTGCGCCGCCACGCCCATTGGTGGCTGAAGGCGCCACCTACTTGGCTTACGAGTTGCAGCTGACCAATTATCAGTCGCTGCCGATCGAGTTGGTCTCGATGAGGGTCGAGAGTGGCAAGACGCGTTTTGATTTCGATGCCACCGCTGTCAAAACGATGATCGACCTGCCGCAACGCGATGCGCCGCAAGGGCAAGAACTGATTATCGCGCCATTGGCGACTCGCATCGTTCTGGTCTGGCTACGTTTTTCCTCGACAGGTGCGCTACCTGGGGATTTGATCGACCGCTTCACGTATCGCTTCGTCGGTTCCGCGCCAGCTCCACCCATGACCGTGGTAAGTACGGCACAGCCTATTGACCGAACAACCCCGTCGACAATCGCCCCGCCGCTGCGCGGAGTGCGCTGGGTGGCAGCAAACGGCCCCTCCAACACCTCCAGCCATCGCCGAGCGATGTTCGCCTTCAACGGCAAGCTCTATTTCCCCGAGCGCTTCGCGATCGATTACATTCAGGTTGACGACGAAGGGCGTAGCTACAGTGGCGACCCCAAGCGAAACGCCAGCTACCACTGCTATGGCGCGCCGATTCTGGCGGTCGCGGCCGGCAAGGTAATCGCGACCACCGATGGTATTCCTGACAACATTCCCGGCTCCCTGGCGGTTACTCCTACCTTGAATAATCTGGGCGGCAACATCGTTCTGATTGACCTGGGGCATGGCCGCTATGCCTTTTACGCCCATCTCATCCCCGGCAGCCTGAAAGTGCATCGCGGCCAACAGGTGCATGCCGGGGAGGTTTTGGGACGCGTAGGGAATTCAGGTAATTCGTCGGAGCCGCATTTGCATTTCCACCTGGTCGATGGCCCCAGCGGACTAGGTGCCCAAGGCATTCCCTATGCTATCGACCGTTTTATGCTGCGACCGGCACGTTTGATCGAGACCAACGACCAATGGCACATCCGCAAGGAGAACGGCCGGACGCAGATGGTGCGCGATTCGCTGATGCTGGATGGCGCCGTGGTGGATTTCCCTGACTAAGAGCAGTTAATGGTTGAGGGCTATTTCGCCGAACAGCTCCACGAGCTCAGTGAGGTGACGCCCTAGAGTGAAGCGCTGTGCCTGCGCGCGGGCCCCAGCCCGCAATCGGACGTAGTGCTCGGGGTCACGCAGGCAGCGCGCGATCGCCTCGGCCAGGTTGTCGGCGTTAAGCCCAGGCGCGGGCGCCAGCGCGCCGTTGACTCCATCGCGCAGCCATTCGGGAATTCCACCCACCGCAAACGCCGCCGCGGGCAGCCCATGCAAGCCCGCTTCGGGGCCGATCAAGCCGAAGGGCTCCGGCCACAGACTGGGCACGCACAGCAAGTGGCTGTGCTCAAACCACTGGGCCAGCTCACTGGTGCCGGCCCAGCCCGCAAAATGGATTCGCACCCGCGGCTGCGCCGCTTCCACCCGTTTGGCCTGTGCCTGCCAGCGCGCGCGCTCGGGGCCCTCCCCCACCATAGTCAGAAGCAACGAGCGGCCCAGCCGCTGGACCACTTGCGGCAAGGCCGATAGTAGCATCGTGCCACCTTTGAGCGCCGTCATCCGCCCGGCGAACAGCAAGCGCAGCTCGCCCTGCGCGCAGTCCTTGTCCAGCGCAGCCAGCTCCCCGCCGTCGCGAACCGGCAGATAGATACCTCGCACCTGTGCGGGGTCGAGCCCTTGGCGAATATATTCCTCGCGCATGTAGTGCGAAGCGACGAGCACGATGCGATAGCTGGCAAGCCGCTGTGCGCGCCCGCGCTGCATGGCGAAGTCGCGCGTCATCCGCAGCGGATTCAAGCCGCCGCATCGAAAAGGGTAATAATGGGCCAGGCAGGACCAACCTAGGCGACGCTGACATGGGGCGAAACCCGCGCGGGCCCAGCGCTTGTAGCCACTGATGCAAGCGCCCCAGTAGGCGTGCGCGAAGAAGACCGCCGGCGCTAGGCGCAACAGGGAGGCCTCCAGCCCCGGTTCCAAAGACCAATTGACGAAAAGCAAATCCGGCCGCCAGGCGCGCAAAAGATTGAGCGCGGCCCGATGCCCAAGCTGCTTGACCAACCAGCGCGCGGCATGCGCCGGCAAGTGGATTTCTCCCGCCTCGTCGCCGCCCTCGTCCTCGGCCAGAAATGCCAGCTGATGGCCTTGCTCGGCCAATGCCGGCAGGATCAGATCGAGATAGGATTCAACCCCTCCGGTTTTGCTCAATGCACGATGGATTATCGCAATCCGCATTTGGAGCAAGCGAGATCGATTTTCACCACGGCCTGATTAGAATAGGCTCGAAGCGGAGTTGACGGAGCACCGCAGCGCGCGGCTGCAAGGAGTGAGCGATGATCGACCTTTACTATTGGCCTACTCCCAACGGTCATAAGATCACGATCTTTTTGGAAGAAACCGGGCTCCCTTATGAGATCCACCCGGTCAATATCAGCAAGGGAGAGCAATTCGAGCCGGCCTTCCTGCGCATCAGCCCCAACAACAAGATGCCGGCGATCATTGATCGCGAGGGGCCTCAGGGCAAGCCGCTGGCGCTATTTGAATCGGGCGCCATCCTGATTTACCTGGCCGAAAAGAGCGGCCAACTGATGCCTGCCGATCCCGTCGGGCGCTACCAGGTCATCCAGTGGCTGATGTTTCAGATGGGCGGAGTAGGACCGATGCTGGGTCAGAACCACCATTTTCGCCGCTATGCTCCCGAAAAGATTCCTTACGCTATCGAGCGCTACACCAATGAAGCACGCCGGATCTACGGGGTTCTTGACAAGCGGCTAGGCGAAGTACCTTACCTGGCCGGCGATTACTCGATCGCGGATATCGCCACTTTTCCCTGGCTGCGCGGTTACGAGAGCCAGGGACAGAAGCTGGAAGACTTTCCCAATCTCAAGCGCTGGTTCCAAGCCATTGACCAGCGTCCGGCCGTGATCCGTGGCTTGGCGGTGATGGCGAATCAGCCGCGCCCGCAAATCGACAATCCCGAGACCTGGAGCATCATGTTTGGCGCCAAGCAATTTGAACGGCGCTGAACGTAGCGTCTCCTAAGCCACAGATGTTGGCCCCCCAGTGAGCTTAGGCCCGCTGTCACTGTGGAAGGTCCAACATCTCGGCCGGCATAACCGGCCTTGCGTTTCGTTGACGCCGAGATGGCACCTTGCACTCACTGGTGTGGTGACCGTCATGCCGTTTTCTCCAGCAAAAGCTGGAGGGTTGAAATGGCGCCGAACTTGGAAGCGCGCTATGTAAAGGGCGGGGTCACGATGGTCTGGTTGGCCATGCCCTTGAAACTTCATTGAGGAGGATGCTCACGATGGCAACGCCGATACGCCGGATCGTAACCGGCCATAATGCGGCTGGCCGCTCGATAATTCTCTCAGACGGGCCCGCCCCCGACGTGATCGTCTCAGAGGCTTCGCCGCAAACCGCCTCTACCTTGCTGTGGCTTACCGATCGCGCGCCTGCTTCCAACCGCGGCAACGATGATGCCGCCCCGGCGGGCCTGCGCGTCCCCACCCCGCCGCAACATCGTGGCGGCACTGTGTTCCGGATCAGCGAATTCCCGCCCGACAGCGCGATCGACACCAGCAAGGTGGACATGCGCAAAGCCGGCGTCCATGTGACCGAAGATCGCCTGCGCAAGCATTATCGTTTTCATCAAACCGATACCGTTGACTACGCCATCTGCCTGGAGGGGGAAATCTGGGCAATGATGGACGAGGGCGAGGTCCTGATGCGTCCCGGCGATGTGCTGATCCAGCGCGGCACCTACCATTCGTGGGCCAATCGCAGCGATCGGGTTTGCCGGATGGCTTTTATCCTGATTGACGCCGAACCCCTCTAGTGAACCCCATGGAATCGAGCGCGCCCCTGCTCTTTCCGCGCTTCTCGCCAGCCGAGTTCGAGCGCCGCCATCGCGCGGTGCGCGACGCAATGGCGCGCGAGGGCATCGAAGCGTTGCTGATATATGGAACCCCGGGCGGAGCCGAGATCCCATACCTGGTGAATTACTTGCCCGCCTCTCCCTGCTGGTTGCTTTTTCCACGCACGGGCGAGCCCACCGTGCTAGTTCATTTTTTCAACCACATCCCTTGCACCCGTGCCCAGGCAAACATAGAAGACGTCCGCTGGTATGGTCCGACCCCGATTCCCACCCTTGCCGCTCTACTGGAGGAGCGCGGCCTGGCGCAGGCGCGGATCGGGATGGTTAGCCTCAACACCATCCCATACAACCAAGTGATTGAATTAAGCCGGCGGTTGCCCAAACTGGCCCACCTCGAATTCGGCCGCCAGATGAACGCGATCCGCTGGGTCAGAAGCGAAGAGGAAATAACCTTTCTGCGCCGCAGCGGCTATCTGACCGACCTGGCCTGCGAAGCGTTGGAGCACGGACTGCACCCTGGACTGACTGAGCACGAAATCCGTGCGCTGATCGTTGGCGCGTTCAACGGGCAGGAGAGCGACCCCGGTATCCATTTTCTGGCAACTACCAGCATGACGCAGCCCGATCGCTTTGTGCCTTGGCAACGGCCTAGTGCGCGAACGGTGGCCAGCGGTGACGTGCTGATCACCGAGCTGACCGTGAGCTACTGGAGCTACGGCACTCAGATCCATCGCCCCTTCGCGATCGGTGCGCCGCCTGCACCGGTCTATCGCGAGCTATTTGATGTCGCCTGGGAGTGTTACGAAAACATTCGGCGAATCTGCCGCCCTGGCACTACCAGCGAGGAAATCGTGGAGGCCTCGGCAATTATCGAACGGCGGGGCTTTACCACCTATGACAGCCTGTTCCATGGCGAGCGCGGCAAATTCCCCGAACTGGGCAGCGCCTCGGCAGTCCATCCGCGCGAGCCGTGGACGCTTAAGGAAAACATGGTGCACGTGATTCAGCCCAATCCCATTACTCGCGATCAGCGTGCCGGCTTACAATTGGGTGCGGCCGTGCTGGTGCGCCCCGACGGCGGCGAACCGCTGCACAATTATCCGTTCAAGTTCCCGGTCTGCGGCTAGTCTAGGAGCCGGTCGATGCTTCCCCAACTGGGAAGTAGGATTGTGGCTGGCCCGGCTGCGAGCGCGCCCAAAGTCCGAGATCGACCCCGGGCGCGCTCAATTGTCACTTAGTAGGAATTGGGAATCTTGACCCGCCCGCTCTCGTCGTAAACATAAACCTCGCCGGGGTTTTCGTCACGAGTGCCGCGATGGGTGCCGTCGCAAAACGGCTTGTTCTTGGACAGCCCGCAGGCGCAGATCGCCACCGGCAGTTGGGTTCCCTCCGGAACGATAAACGGGGACTGCTTTTCATGCTTGACCAGCCGAGCCATAAGAGTCTCCTTTCGCTCATACGCAGCGGCAAAACTAGCGCAAACCTAGGACGACCACTCCACCTGCGTCAATAAGCCGGTCCGGGCGCTTACAAGCCGGGCGGAACCGGCAGCTCCAGGTTTTGGGCCGTGGCGCGGTCAGGGTTGCCACCCAGAATAAGCGCCACTACTCCGGCCACCGCCAACACCAAGCCTACTAACTCCTGTTCCTTGGCACGCTCGCCCAAAAACAGAATCGCGAAACTGACCGATAAGATAGGCACCCCGGGCACACAGAGCGCGGTGGTCCAGGAAAGCGACAGGCGGCTGATCGCGCCATACCAGGCGAGCGCCCCCAGCGCGTAGGGAATGACGGCGGTGGCAACCACCGGCAAGATTAAATCAGGCTGTCCAAGTTGGCGCCAATCCGGCGCCCCGGCCACTGCCAGCAGAAATCCAAACACCAGCGCGCCATAGCCATAACGAGCCGCAGTCATCTGGGCGGGTGTCAATGGCGGCATCAATTTGAGGGCAACCACGTGGGAGCATTGCCACATCAGCGGCACCCCCAGCAACGCCAGCGCGCCGCGATTGAACGTCAGCGCCCCAGCGCCGAAGACGACGGCGATCGCGCCCAGGATTATCAGGGTCGCCACCGCCTGAATGGGCGTCGGCACCTCTCCGAGCAGCACACCCGCCAATACCAGCGAGTAGATCGGCTCAACCTGCAGGAGCAGCACGCCGCTGATAGCGCTTACCCGGCGCAGACCGAAAATCAGTGCCAAACTGGTGCCCACGGCGCCCAGCAGCGAGAAAATGACCAGCCTGAAGCGATAAGGACGGGCGGTCAGGAGCGCCAGTGACCCCTGGCGGCAGACCAACGGCAGCATGCTGAGCGCAGCTACCGCGTTGGTGCAGGCGCAAAAGAGCAGCGGCTCTATCCGCTGGGCGCTGTAGCGGGTCAGGACCGGCAGGCAAGCGGCGCTCACGGTGGAGACCAAGGCCAGACCCGTCCCGGAAAGAAAGTCTCGCCGCGAGCGCATTTACCCGCGAGTCAGGAAAGCCGCCACGATAAAAGCCGCGGCCAAAAGCCGATAAAGGGCAAATGCTCCGTAGCTACGGTTGCGAACGTAATTAATCAGCACGACAATCGCAAGCAGGCCGAAAACGGCCGCGGCGGCAAAGCCCCCCACCAAATCGTGAATCGAGCCGGCATGGATGAGATCGTGCAACTTGAGCATCCCAGCACCGGCAATAACCGGGGCGGACATCAAAAAGGAGAAATTAGCGGCATCGGCGCGCTCGATTCCCAAGATTCGCGCCATCGTGATGGTGGCTCCCGAGCGGGATACCCCGGGCACGATCGCGACCGCCTGCGCCGCGCCAATCGCAATTGCGTCGCCCACGGTCAGCTTGCGCAGATCACGCACCTGGGAGGCGCGCACGTCGACAATCCACAGAACCACCCCTAGCGCAGCCATCGCGCCGGCAATCAGCAGGGGCGAGCGCAGGGAGGTTTCGGCCTGTTTCTCGAACGCAAAGCCGATAATGGCGGCGGGCACCGAGGCTGCGACCAGCAAGCCCAGCAGGCGGCGCCCCTTGGGATCGCCGCTGGCCAACGAGGCGGCGATCATCCACCAGTCGCGCCAATAGTAAACTAGCAGAGCCAACAAGGTGCCAAGATGAAGGGCCACGTCGAAGGCCAAGCCAGGATCATCCCAATGCAGCAGCCAGGGAATCACGATAAGATGAGCAGAGCTGGAAACCGGCAGAAATTCGGTCAAGCCTTGGATAAGTCCCAGAACAATTGCATGCATGCGCTGATTATCTCCGTTCTTGCGCCACGTATTGGACCGCGCACAATCTGTTAAAAGCCGACATTAGCCCGCCCTATCCTGCCACCGCGAGCTTGCTTATCGACTGCCGGCCGCCAATACTTGAAGCGAAAATAGCCATCGAACGAGAGTAGGCGAAGTTTATGGCCATCAAGCAAAAGGGCCGAGTGATCCCGCTATGGGAGGGGGCAGCGGTCAAACCGCCCGCACCACCCTCCCCTGCCCTGGGTGAGGGGCCGCGCCGTTTTCCGGTGGTCAGCACCCTACCGCGTCTGCCGGTAGTGATTCCCGACGAGATTTTGGATTATTACGGGTGGCTGTTTTGCCAGGGCGGCTTCATTAATTTGCATATGACTTTCGAGCAATTTCTGGCCGTGATCGCCGCGGTCAGTCCGGTCGGCCTGGGCCCGGAATTCCTACCCGGCGGCGCCGACTGAGCTTGGCGCGGCAAGGGCTTACCCCCGCCTCCTGCGATCACCGCTCCGCGCCGCCACTCGACATCGAGCCCTCCAGTTTGGCACTCTTTTAATTGTCTTGGCTTTGACCGCTGGGGGGAGCGCCGACTGTTCTCGGCTGATTCTTGAGCAGCCGGTTGGGCACCCAGATGGTCTGAAACGGGGCAGCATCGTTGGCCGACTTGAGCCCGTTGGCGCTCGCAATCGCCTGCCAATTTGCCGCGTTGCCGGTTACCCGTTGAGCCAGTTTTTTGAGATCCTCGTGCGGTAAAAGAGCGAAGTTGACGCCTCCCTCCGAAGGCTCGGTGGAGGGTGGCGGCAGGGTCGCCGCGAGCCTATCGATTTTGTTAAAGAGATCAAATCGACGGCTGGCCTGGTAGCTCTGGACCTGGCTTTCGGGCACATACTCTGTACGCACATTTACGATGATTCGGCTCTTTTTGGGCCCTAATGGGGTGACCGTTACCTCGTAGCGGTAACGCGGTTTCTCCCCCGCCATCGAGCCGAAGAAAGTGGCCGGATTATCGGCTGGCTTCCACAGCGTAATCAGGGTGTCCTCGGCCTGCTGAGGATCGAATAGAATACCGTCGCCACGCAACACGTCTTCGGTCAACTGGAAAGCTTGGTCGGCAGGAAAATTGACTTCGTGCACTTCGCCCACCGTGATCTCGCTCCAAGCAGGCCTGGGAGCGGGCACCAGGCTGTAGCCTGTAGCGACAACAAGGACTAAAAATAAAAACGTACGCGGACGTTTCATGGGCACCGTGAAAAGCTAAACTTCCTTTACGAAACCATGCGCAGCCCCGCAGTGCAAGAAAGCCCGCGGTCAATTGAGCGCAGGCCCGGCGTAGCCTATTCTGAACCGCGCGCCGCGGCGCGTCGGCGCTGGCTGAGAGAGTGTTGGAATAATGGCAGACGATTCCCTCAAACAGCATGTAGTGGCGGTAGTGGGCGGAGCCACGGCCGGCTCCGAAGTCGCTCGTATCCTGGCCGAGCGCGGGGCAGTGGTGTTCGTGATCGAGCAGAACCCACGACCTTACGGAAAAATCGAGGACGGCTTGCCACGCTGGCATCGCAAGCAGCGGCTGGAAGAATATCGCGCCATCGATAGTCGTCTGAGCCATCCTAATATCGAGTTCGTGCCACGGACTAGCCTGGGCCGCGATGTCCATTTCGAGGACTTGGTCCACAACTGGGAACTAAGCGCACTGGTCCTGGCCCATGGCGCCTGGCGCGATCGCCCCTTCCCCGTAGAGGGCGCGGATCGCTTCGTGGGCCGCGGCCTGGTTTATCAAAACAGTCTCATCTATTGGTTCAATCATTACCCCGAAGCGGGGTATGACGGACCACGCTACGATGTGCCGGGCGGCGTGCTGGTGGTCGGCGGCGGCTTAGCCTCGATCGACGTGGTCAAGGTGCTTCAAATACATGTCGTACTGACCGCCTTGGCCCAACGCGGCCTTGAAGCGCAAATGGAAGAGCTGGAGCGCGAGGGGCTGGAACCGGTGCTCAAGCATCACGGCCTGACCTGGGACGATCTCAAAATCGCGCCGTGCCGGCTCTATTATCGCCGGCGGGTGCTGGATATGCCGCTTTCGGACATCCCCTCTGAAGCTAACCCCAAGCGGGCCGAAATGCTGCGCCAGGCGCGGGCCAAAATTTTGGAAAAGGCCCAGCGGAAGTATCTTTTCGAGTTTCAAGAGTCCAGCGTGCCCACCGCCATCATCGAGAACGACGGGCGCTTGGCCGGCCTGGTTATCAGCCGGACCGAACACAGCGACGGACGGGTTCGGCTGGTACCCGGCAGCGCCCAGGAAATTCCCGCCACGATGGTGGTCAGCTCGATCGGCAGTATCCCGGCCGAGCTGGCGGGTTTGCCCTGCGAGGGCGAGGTCTACAGCTATGTTGATCGCGCGCGCGGGCTGCTGATGGCGGAGCCGACCCTGGTGTTCGCTGCCGGCAACGTACTTTCCGGCAAGGGCAATATCAAAGATTCTCTGGAAAGCGGCAGCGAAATCGGCCAGCGCCTGGCCGAACAATACCTGGGTCTTGCGGGGGACAAGTTCAAGCCCGGCGAGGCGGAGCGGCGCCAGGCTGAAGTCCAGGCTCAAGCGGTAGCCGAGATGGTCGCCGCTAAGCCAGCCTTGCCTGCCGCTACCGTGGCGCGCCTGCGTGAGCGCTTCCGGCAGCGGCAACGGGCGGTGGGCTATGATGGTGACTATCGCCAATGGATTGCGCGCGTCACTCCCCCCGATCTGCAATAGAGGCTATGGAACATCTGCGACAAATCGACCCCGACATCTATCGGCTGATTCAACAGGAAGAGCGCTATCAGCTCGAGAGTGTGCGCTTAATCCCCTCGGAAAACTACGTTTCGACGGCGGTGTTGGAAGCTACAGGCTCGGTGCTGACCAATAAATATTCCGAAGGCTACCCGGGCAAGCGCTACTACGAAGGCCAGCGCTATATCGACGAACTTGAAACGCTCGTCATAGAGCGCGCAAAAGCCCTGTTCGGGGCCGAGCACGCCAACGTCCAGCCCTACTCAGGCTCGCCCGCCAACCTGGCAGTCTATTTTGGCCTGCTTCAGCCCGGCGACACCATAATGGGGCTGGCGCTGCCGCATGGCGGCCATCTGACCCACGGCTGGAACGTCAGCATAACCGGCCGCTTCTGGCGCTCGGTGCAGTATCAGGTGGATCGGGAAACCCACCGCATAGACTACGACGCGGTGGCTGAAATGGCTCGGCGCGAGCGGCCGCGCATCATCGTCGCGGGCGCCACCGCCTACCCACGCCAGTTCGATTTCGCGCGCTTCGGCCAGATAGCGCGCGAGGTTGGAGCCTATTTCCTGGCCGATATCTCCCATATCGCGGGTTTGATCGTGGCCGGCGTCCACCCCAGTCCTTTGCCCGACGCCGACGTGGTTACCACCACCGCGCACAAGACTTTGCGCGGACCCCGCGGAGCGATGATCCTGTGCCGTCAGGCGCTGGCGGCACAGATCGATCGCGCGGTCTTTCCCGGCCTGCAGGGTGGTCCGCACAATCACACTACCGCCGCCATCGGAGTGGCGCTCAAGGAAGCCGCGACCCCCGCCTTTCGCGCCTACGGCGCCCAAATCGTGCGCAATGCCAAGGTGCTAGCGGATGAACTGTTGGCGCGCGGCTTCAGTCTGGTTTCGGGTGGTACCGACAACCACCTGATCCTGATTGATTTGACCAACAAGAAATTGCACGGCAAGCCCGGCGCCAAGGCGTTGGATCGGGCCGGCTTGATCTGCAATTACAACACCGTTCCCTATGATCCGCGCAAACCCTTTAGCCCCAGCGGTATCCGACTGGGTACGCCGGCGGTTACCTCACGCGGGATGGGTGAGGCGGAAATGCGCCAGATCGCGGCCTTTATCGATCGCGCCATTGGCGCCGCCGACAACGAAACTGAAATCGCACGCGTGGCCGAAGAGGTTCGGGAGCTGTGCCGCCGGTTTCCCGCCCCCGGAATTTTGCTAGGTGATTAAGCGCTTTTTCACGCTTGGCGCTCTCAAGTGGTGAGTTTTGCAAGATCCCTTGACCGATCCGACTGCACTGTCGCCTTCGACCTTCGACCCTGGCGCTCAGCCGCCGCCCGCACAGGGTGAGCTCGCGCCCGCTGGCGAACGCCAACTGTCCATCTGGACTTCCTATTTGGCCGCGCCGTCGTTGGCTTATCCGCTTCTGCTGGCCACCTGCGCCAGCTTGTTTTTTGTCAACCTGGGCGGCTTTCCGATCTACACCAAAGGCGAAGCGCGCGAAGCGGTTACCGTGCTGGACATGATCAAGGGGCATTCGCTGGCGACACTGCTCTTGCCGATGCGGGCCGGGTTGGAGATTCCCTCCAAGCCCCTGCTGATGCATTGGCTCATCGCACTGTGCGCCTGCGTGGTTGGCCTCAATGAATGGGCTGTGCGCTTGCCGTCGGCGCTGCTGGCCACGATGGCGGTATTATGCTGTTACGGTTATGTCCGCCGCCTGTTCGACGACTTGAGCGGCCTATTCGCTGCCCTGGTTCTCGCCACCAGCCTGCAATTTCTTCAGCAGGCGGTCGGCGGCCGCGTCGATATGACGCTGACTTTCTTCATGGAGCTGGCTTTCTTCGAATTCCTTGCCATGGCCGAGGGGCTAACCACCCGCCGCCTGCTGCTGTATGGGGCGCTGGCCCTGGCGGTTTTGGCCAAGGGTCCGGTGGGCTTGCTACTACCCGCGCTTACCGCGGCCGGCTATATCGCGCTGGAGCAACGATCGGATTTGCTGGGTCGGATGCGCTTACCCGCCGGAGCCACGATGGTCGCGGTGATAGCCGGTGGCTGGTATCTGGCCGCGATGGTTATTGGTGGACGCGCCTTTTTCGACAAGCAGGTACTGGCCGAAAATATCTTCACTTTTTTGTACCATCGCGGCGTCAGTGGCGGTCACGGCCATCCCTTTTATTATCTTGATCTCGCCCTGCTGGCCGGCTTTTTGCCCTGGACATTTTTGGTGCCAATAATGGTCACCACATTGGCCGCTCCGGATTATTACCGCAATCCGCGTGTAAGATATTTGATTCTATGGTTTGTGCTGGTGCTGTTATTTTATAGCTTCGCCTATAGCAAGCGCGGAGTTTATCTACTGTCGCTCTACCCAGCTTTGGCCGCCGCGATGGGTCTGGCGCTTGCCCAAGCCTCCCGTAGCAAACCGTCACGCTGGCTGCCGGCACTCACCCGCGCTACCGCTTGGTTCAGTTTGGGCGCCGCCGCCGTAGCCTCGCTTGGCGTGTCACTTTTGCTGGCACGCCCGCAAGCGATGGCGGCGATACTGTCCTGGAGTGGGATCAAAGTTGCCGTTTTCACCTCGCATCTGGCCCTCGGTGTCAGGCAGGATTGGGGGGCGGCCGGTGCGCTGATCGCAGCTCTGTTCGCGGTGGGCTATCTATTAATGCGCGGTCGTCCCGATCACGTTCGCGTATTGAGGTTAGTCGGCGGCTTGACTGCGACCATGGCCGCGCTAAGCATGATTACCGCTTTGTTCGTGGCCCCGGCGATCGCTGATACCCTCTCGCTCAAGGCTTTTTCTCTGGCCGCCACTCGCATCATAGGCGATCAGTCTGCCGCCTATCTCTACTACCTGGATTACGGCGTGGCGTTTTACAGCGGCCGGACGATGCCGCTGCTGGAGTCGCCCACGGCCAGCCATCCCAGTTATTTAATCGCCGGCGCCGTGGTCTATGAGGCCGACAAAAACAGCACGCTGAGTGACTACCATCCCGTGCTGGCCAGCAATCCCACCGACTTCGACGGCAGCGGGGTTACGCTGTTGCTGCACCGCACCAGCTCCGACCGCTAACAGGGTGCGGAAAAAATTTCGGCACCTGTGTCCGCTTACGAAAGGCGGGTCCCCATCCCCATGACCGGCCTCAGAGGCGCGACTGGGTCTGAAGTCGGTGGGTGGGGGCGTTGTCCAGGATCCACAGCTTCTCGGGCGTAACGGCTTTTGCGACGCGCGACACTAGCGCGGCTTGAAATCCGAGCCCAGGGCCACCCGCCGCACCGCATCGGAGTCGGTGGGCTGGTGGCCTATCTTGTGCGGCGGTGCCGGAATCTCGTTGACCCGATTGCTCAGCCGCCCCACCCCGCTGACCTCAACTTCGACCAGGTCGCCCACTGCCATCGGCCGCGAGTTGGCGGGCGTGCCGCTGTAAAGCACGTCACCGGGCATCAGCGTGATATGGCGGCTCAAGTCGGCGAGCATGTAATCGATCCCAAACAGCATCCCTTCAACCGTGTCCTCCTGCACCACCCGTCCGTTGAGATAGGTGCGCAGCCGGGAGCGGCGAATATCGATCCCGCTGACGATTCCAGGACCGATCGGAGACATACCGTCCATCCCCTTGACCCGCAGCATCGAGTTACTGTCGGTCTCGCGAAAGTCGTGCACGCCGACGTCGTTGCCGGGAGCAAAGCCGGCGATATAGTCCCAGGCTTCGGCTGGTGCCACATTGCGCATCGGCTTGCCGACGATCACCGCGATTTCGCCTTCATAGTTGATGAGCTTGCAATCGGCCGGCTTGTTGAGTAGACCGCGATGGACGTTAAGGGCGCTGATCGGTTTGTGAAAATAAGTCGCCGCCGGTTTGCCGTTGCCGTGCAGCTCGCGAAAGCGGGCGGCGAAATTGACGTGCACGCAAATCACCTTGGTCGGCGTGCAGGGAGGAAGGTAAATCGCCTCCGCCTCGGCGATTTCCCGCCCGTCGGGGAGTCGCAAGTGATCTCCCTCGGGCCGCACCCAGCGCGCCTGCCCCTCGTGCAAAATCCGGCGCCATTCCTGCCGCGGACCGTCCAGAACGCTCATAACCATCTCCTCGGGCGAGCTGCCGCTTGGGCCGGAAAACCTCGCCATGCGCTTTTTTTGCGATTTAACCATTGCGCCAGCCCGCCGGCCAGTTCTGCCCGCTGACAAAATGGACTAAATATAGAGACTATCATCGACAGGTGGCACCGGAGGCGACGATGGAACCTATCCGAGTCGTACACTATCTAAATCAGTTCTTCGGCCAGCTCGGCGGCGAAGAGGCCGCCGGTGCCAAGCCACGAATCCAAGCTGGCCCGGTCGGTCCGGGCCGCCAATTGCAGGCTCGCCTGGGTGAGCGGCTGACAATCGTGGCCACCGCGATTTGCGGGGACAACACCTTCGCCGACCATCCCGAGAGCACGGCGCGCGAGCTGAGCGCGCTTATCTTACCCTACCGGCCTCACATGGTGATCGCTGGCCCAGCCTTCAATTCCGGTCGCTACGGCTTTAGCTGCGGCCAGCTTTGCGCCGCAATGGGTGCGGTCGGAATTCCTGCGTTAACCGGTATGTACGAGGAAAATCCCGCGGTCGAACAGTTCCGCTCTCAGACCCTGATCGTGCGCACCGGTGCCACCGCTCGCCATACCGCGCAGGCCCTCGATGCGATAGCCGAGTTGGCGCAACGCGTGGCCCGCGGCGAGAATATCGCGTATCCGGCTCAAGTCGGCTGCTTCCCGGCCGGGATGCGGCGCGGAACCATCCGCGCGCAAGAGGCCGCCACGCGGGCCGTGGATATGCTGCTGCGCAAGCTTGCCGGCCAGCCCTTTGTAAGCGAAATCAGCCGGCCCACTTTCAGCCCCGTCGCACGCGCCGCGATGCGCCGGCCCTTGTCGCAATCAACCATCGCGCTGGTCACCGACGGCGGTCTGGTGGCACGCGGAAATCCCGAACGGATGCCTAACGGTTACACCGACCGGTTTACCGCGGTTTCCATCGCAGGCCTGAGCCGCCTCACGCCCGAAGCGGTGGAAGTCAACCACGGCGGCTACGATACGCAGTTCGTCAACGCCGACGTCAACCGGCTGGTGCCGTTGGACGCCGCGCGCGAACTGGAACAGGAAGGCGTCTTCGCCCACCTGTACGAAACCGTCTATGCAACCGCCGGCTTGGGGATGGCTCTGAGCAACGCCCGCGAGATCGGTCGCCAGATCGGCCAACGGCTGGCCGAAGCCAAGGTTGACGGCGCCATTCTCACCTCCACTTGAGGTACCAGCACACGCTGCGGCGCAGCGCTGGCCAAAGAGATCGAACGGGTGGGCGTGCCGGTGGTGCAGATCTGCTCGATGCGCCAAGTGGCAGAGATGGTCGGTTCGCCGCGAATCGTCACCGGCAAGAGCGTGCTTCATCCCACCGGCGACCCAACCCTGGACGAAAGCGGCGAGCGCGCCCTGCGCCGGCGCACCTTGGAGAGCGCGCTTGAGATGCTGGCCGCCGGTGAGCATTCCGATGCGGCTTGAGTGGCGTCTGACTCACGTCGCACGCGCCGAGTTCGGGCCCACCGCGATTAGCGGTGGATGCCTGCGGGTGGCGCACCAGGAGCTGTGCGCGCTGCTGGCCCAGGACCGGCGCCTGCAGGCAATCGACCTAGAGATTGTCAATCCCGGCGAGCAATGTCGTATCACGGACATCTTTGATGTCTTCGAGCCCCGCTTCAAACCGGCCGGGCCTAATTTCCCCGGCCTGCTGGAGCCGCTGCGACGGGCCGGCGACGGCGTGAGCGCGGTCGCACGCGGCGCGGCCGTCATGGTACTTAACAGCTTGGCGGATAATTACCGCAAGACCGTGGAGATGAGCGGGGAGGCGGCTGCCCTCACCCCCTATTCGCGCACCGCCAATATCTGCATTCGTTCGCGGCCAGCTCCCGGGGTGAGTCGCGACAGCTATTATCGCGCGCTCAAGGAGTTGGGCGCGCGCGCGGCGGTGTATCTGGGCCGGGCGGCCGAGCGCGCCGGGGCCGACGAGGTGGAGTTCTTCACCCTGGAAGATAGTTCTGCGCGCAGCCGGGCCTTACCCCGAGTCGCGTACATTTTTGCAATTGCCTCGCAGCAACGTCCGACCACCAGCGATCCGATTCTTTACGGCGACAATGTCCGCCAGCTCATCCCCACCGCGCTCCATCCCAACGAGATAATCGACGGCGCGGTGCTGGCGCCGTACTGGAACTTCGGTAGCGAAAGCTACACGGTACAGAACCATCGCACCGTGCTGGAACTGTATCGTCGTCACCGCCGCGAACTGAACTTTACCGGGGTCATCGTGATGGTCGCTGCCGAAGTGGAGGAAGCCCGTACGCGCAATGCGATCATCGCTTCGGGTCTGGCGCGCCATGCGCTGCGCGCCGACGGTGTCATCATTACTAAATACGGCGGCGGGATTCCCGAATCGGTTGCGATGGAGACCTACGAAGCCTGCCAGGAATTGGGAGTCAAGGGCACAATCGTGATCTGGGCCCATGGCGGCGACGGCCGCATTGAAGGCTCGCTAACGGTCATCTCGCCTCACGCTGACGCTTTGGTAAGTTGCGGTATCAACGAGGAACGTCTGGAGTTGCCGCCGATAGCGCGCGTGGTCGCCGCCGCGCCCGCCGCTCAGGCGCTGATTGCGCAACCCGACGGCAGCTTGAAGCCGGCCGCGGGAGCGCTGCAGTTACGTATCTTGGCGCTGGCAGGAGCGGCCGACCAGCTCGGCGGCGGCCGGCGCTCCAGCGAGGAATATTAAAACGGCGGTGCATATTCGATGATTCGTCCCGCGCTACTGGGCGCAAGCACCGTGCTGGCCCATACTCCCAGCCTAATCGCGTTGGGATCCAAGCCCAGCCGCGAGATTGCGCGCGATGGGAGTCTTTATTCCAGCCTGCTCGACCACGTGCGCGATTTTCCTCGTGTCGTCGGCTATGCCCCTAATCAAGCCTTTATCGGCGCGATTCATCCGAGAGAAATGGGGCCGCGGCCCTATTTTGATCAGCTCATTCAAGGCGCCTCGCGCTATGCGCGCGACGGCGAGATCATGCCCGAGCAGGAGTTTTTCGGCCTGATGGCGCTGGCCGATCGCTTCCAGCTGGTGCGCCTGGCGCCAAGCTTGGCAATCTCGGCGACCGCGGCCCTGCGCGACCATCCGCTGGCCGCCACCTGGGAATTGGATCGCCTGGCGCTGGCCGCGGGTAACGTGGAGGAAGCACTGGCCAATGGCGCCACCCCGATTTATCGCGCAGGCAGTTTGGCGGCAACCATCTCGCCCGGTCACCCACAGGATTCGAATTTGAATGGAGCGATTCTGGCCGAGAATCTGGCCTGCAAGGCCAGTGGTGCGCTGGCTCTAAGCCATCTGTTGGCACATCACGACTTCGCTCCCGCCAGTATCGATTACGTCCTGGGATGCGCCGAGGAAGCGGTGGGCGATCGCTATCAGCGCGGCGGCGGCAATATGGGCAAGGCGATCGCCGAGATGGCGGGCTGCGTGCAAGCCTCGGGCGCCGACGTCAAGAACTTCTGCGCCGCCCCGCTACCCGCCCTCGTAGTCGCGGCCAGCCTGGTCGCGGCCGGCGTCTTCGGCCACGTCGCTGTGGTCGGAGGCGGCTCGTTGGCCAAGCTGGGAATGAAATTCCAGGGCCATTTGCAGCATGCGATGCCGGTGCTGGAAGATACTTTGGGCGCGGTCGCGGTGCTGATCGGGCCCGACGATGGCCGCTCACCGCTGCTGCGGCTGGACTGCGTGGGGCATCATCCGGTTGCCTCGGGCGCGGCCACCGAAGCGATCCTGGACTCTCTGCTGGTCGCTCCGTTGAGCCGTTTGGAGTTGCGCCTCACTGACATTGACCAGTTCGTCACCGAGCTGCACAACCCTGAAATCACCGAACCCCAGGGTAGCGGCAACGTGCCCGAGCGCAATTACCGGATGATTGCCGCGCTGGCGATCCGGCGCGGGTTATTGGCACGCACTGCCCTGGAGTCCTTTATTGCCACACGTGGCCTACCCGGTTTTGCTCCCACCCAGGGGCATATTGCCTCGGCTTTCTGCTACCTGGGTCACGCGCGCCGAGCCCTGATGGCGTCGCAAGGCGCGCGCCGGATAATGTTGATGGCCAAGGGCTCGCTGTTTTTGGGCCTGATGACCGAGCAGTCGGACGGAATGTCGCTTCTGCTCGAACGCAATCCACGACTGGAGGAAAAAGGATAATGAATTTTGCCGGCACCAAAGTTATCGTAATCGGCGAGCGCGACGGCGTGGCCAGCCCGGCGATTGCCGCCTGCGTGCAGGCCGCCGGCGCCGAGGTGGTCCTGGTCGTCACCGAATGCTTCGTTTGAACCTCGGCAGGCGCAATGGACCCGCGCACCCAACAGGCGATTATCGACGCCGCTGCCAAGTACGGCCGCGACCAGTTGATCGTGCTGCTGGGCACGCCCAGCCCGGAGGCCGCCGCGATCGCGGCCGCCACCGTGGTCACGGGCGATCCGACTTTCGCGGGACCATTGGCCGAGACCCAGTTGGGTCTCTCCGTCTATCACATCCTGGAAGATGAGGTTCGCGCCGCGCTCGATCCCAAAGTGTACGATGAGCAGGTCGGGCTGATGGCCGAAGTGCTGGAGGTCAGCGCCTTGACGGCGGCACTGGAGGAAGCCCGCGCCCAGTGAAGCCGGGTGTCGGCAATGTAAAGCTGGAAAGTGTTGCCGGACTTGCGTGCTTCAACTTAAACAGCGTCAGCTCGCACTGGTTCTTGCTCTGCTCGCGCAGCGATGGCGCCCTGGCGGCAACCGCGCTTTCAGCTCTTGGTCAGCTCGCTCTTGGCGGTCATTCCGGTATCGACGAAGACGCGCCGTCGCGCCATCAGCCAGCGCCCATTTTCCTTGCGCAGGACGTCGCGGTAACCACCCACGGCCGCTAGCTCGGTGCGTCCGTGCCAAGTCTTGTAGTAGAGGAAATAGCAACTGCCGGTGCCGTTTTCTCCTTCCAGTTCGGCGGCGACATTGGTGATGAAATGGCGCGGCTTCATCCCGCCTAGAGACTTGAGATACTGTTCGGCGAATTCGCGTAGGCCGGCGCGTCCCTGTCGGCGCCCCAGAACGGGATGCTCCACGCAAGCATCCTCGGTGAAGCAGTCCAGCCAGTCGTCGATCTGGCCTTCGTCGATACTGTTGGCGTAGCGCATGTATAGCTGACGAACCTGTTCCCAGTCATCAAGTGGTTGGGCCATCGTCATCCCGCCTTCGCGATCAAATTGCTCCCGCTCGGCGCAGTTCTTCGACCTCGTCCCAGCTGTAGCCGAGGGTTTCGGTCAGAATCTGCTCGGTGTGTTCCCCCAACTCCGGTGCTCGACCGCGGGCATCGCCCGCAGTCGAACCAAATTTCACCGGCAGTCCCACCAGTTTCATCAAACCATGCATCGGATGTTCGTACTCGACCACGTACTGATTAGCAAGGACCTGGGGGTCGTCCATCAGATCCTCGATTCGATTGATCGCGCTGTAGATAAGCTCGCCCTGCGCACGAAATAGCTCGAGCCATTGGGCCAGCGGGCGGCTGGCAAAGATCTGATCCAGCACGGCGATCGCCGCCGCGCGATGTTCTGTGCGCGCGGTATGGTTGGCGAAGCGCGGATCGCTGACCAAATCGGGACGTCCAACCAGCTCGCACAGGGTAGCCCAGTAACGGTCCCCCTGTATCATCCCCAAAGCGATCCATTTGTCGTCCTGGCATTTGTAATGGTTCCACAGCGGATTGGCGGCCGCCTCGCGGGTGGGCGTGCCCATCGCTCGCCCCTGGATACCGGCTGCCGACACGGTCAGCCCTTGCAGAGCAACCATGGCGCCCAGATGCGAGGTGTCCAGGCGCTGACCAACGCCGGTGCGCTCCCGCGCGAGCAAGGCCACCATGGTGCCGTAGGCCAGCATAATCGCTCCCATCTGATCGGCGATTCCGCCCACGATATAGCACGGCATCGCCGCCGGCGGCGCACTGGCCAAGTACATAAAACCCGAGCGCGCCTGCCCCAGGTAATCCAAAGCCCGTTCCTGGCTATCGGGGCCATCGGGGCCGTAACCCGAGGCGCTGGCGTAAATCAAACGCGGATTGAGTTTGCATAACTTGTCATATCCCAGCTCCAACCTTTCGGCCACGCCCTGGCGAAAATTCTGCACGAAGACGTCGCTGCGCTCGACCAGGCGATGGACGATTTGACGACCGACAGCGGTCTTGAGGTCAACCGCCAAGCTTTTCTTATGGCGATTGCAGGCTTCAAAGTAAAAATTGGGACCGGCCGGATCGACCTGGAGACCCCCGATCGAAGACATCCCACGGCCTGGATCGCCGCTGCCGGTCTGTTCGACTTTGATCACCTCTGCGCCCAGATCGGCCATCATCGTGGTGGCGGTCGGACCGAGCTGCCAGATCGTCCAATCCACCACTCTGATTCCCTCCAATGGTTTGTCCATCGCCTTGTCCCTTCATCCCGAGTTGAAATTGCCTGCGCCAGCTTCTAACAATGCCATCATGGCGGTGACGGGTGCTTCGGCCTCCCCTTCCCGGCCCAGAGCCTGGGCGGCGTGGGGGCTTAATTTTCTCTTTCCTTTGCGCTGCGCCGGATGCAACCGGCTGGCGCCCTCGGGAAGCCAAGCTCGCATTTGCCTGACGTGCGCGCAAACCGTCCGCCCTCCGGGCGAACCGCTGTGCTTGACCTGCGGTCTGCCCCTGGCTGGCGCCAGCCAGGGGCAGCGATGCGCTCGCTGCGTACGTAACCCGCCCTACTTCAATCAGGCCCGCGCTCTGGCCTGTTACGATGCTTCCGCCGAGCCTGAGGGCAATATCCTGGCATCCATTTTGCGCCGTCACAAATACGGCCCCAATCAAGCGCTGGGGGCGGTGCTGCACGAGCTGCTCCAGCGCGACTGGCCGTTGGCCCCGCGCTACGACTTGGTCGTGCCCGTCCCCTTGCATCCGACCCGCCTGCGCTGGCGCGGCTTCAACCAAGCGGCGCTGTTCGCAGCCGCGGTGGCGCGCCATCGCGATTATACGCTGGGAGCCAGTGTCCTGGCCCGAGTGATAGCAACTCCGCCGCAAACCGCTCAAGATTTCGCCAGTCGCCAGCGCAATATCCACAACGCCTTCGCCCTCCGCTATCCTGGCGCGGTGGCCGGCAAACGCATCCTGATGGTGGACGACGTGCTAACCACCGGTGCCACGGTTAACGAATGCGCCCGCGTGCTGCGCCGGGGCGGGGCGGCGGAGGTCGATGTGCTGACTGTTGCACGCGCGCTATGAGCTTGAATGAGCGCGCCGACTGGGATCTGCGCCATCGCGAGTGGCGGGGCGCCGGACCCGAAAGCTTTGTGCTGGAGCTGCTACCCCTGTTGCCCCGCGGCTTAGCCCTGGACGTGGCCTGCGGAGCGGGCCGGCACAGCATTTTCCTGGGCCGATGCGGCTACCGGGTCCACGCCGTGGATTTTTCGCTCGCAGCTATCGAGCACCTGGCACGCAGCGCGCGGCAGGAGCGCTTGGAAAAGGTGCAGTGCCTGGTCGCCGACTTGGAGCATTATCCTCTGCCCGCCGACTATTATGACCTCATCGTGAATATTAATTACCTCGACCGCCAATTGATACCGCGGCTCAAGCGCGCGCTCAAACCCGGGGGCGCACTGCTGTTCGAAACTTTTCTGATCGACCAAGCTCAGGTCGGCCATCCCAGCAATCCCCGCTTTCTTCTCGGCCATTACGAATTGCGCGAACTGATGGCGGGCCTGGAACTGACCCGCTATCGGGAGTGCCTAACCGTCAGCCCCGAGGGGGTCAAGTCCTGGCGCGCGGGCGCACTGGGGCGGCGGCAATGAGCGCGGCGGGTCTGACCTATCGCGGCGCGGGGGTTGATATCGACCTCAAGCAACGGCTAGTGCCGCTATTTCGAGGTTTAGCGAAAATCGCGCCGGGGTCTGGAGTCAGGGGCGGGATTGGCGGTTTCGGCGCCTTGCTGGAGCTACCCCATCCCGAAAGCAGGCCCGTGCTGGTGGCGGGCACCGACGGGGTCGGAACCAAGTTGAAAATCGCGGTCCTGATGGATCGGCACGACACGGTAGGAATCGATTGCGTGGCGATGTGTGTCAACGACATTTTGTGCGCCGGCGGCCGTCCCTGGTTTTTTCTCGATTACATCGGAATCGGCAAGCTGCGCGCCGGGGTTGCGCTGGACCTGGTCAAAGGTATTGCGCGCGGTTGCGCGCAGGCGGGCGCTGCGCTGGTAGGCGGCGAAACCGCTCAACTTCCCGGCCTCTACCCGCCCGGCGAGTATGACCTGGTCGGTTTTGCGGTGGGTGTAGCCGAGCGCACTCGTATCCCAGATCCCAAGCACTTGCGCGCGGGCGACGTTCTGGTTGGACTACAAGCCAGCGGTTTGCATTCCAACGGCTATTCGCTGGCCCGCCAGGCGCTGCTGGAGCGAGGCAAGCTGAAACTGAACCGGCGGGTCGCGGAGCTGGGCTGCACGCTGGGTGATGAATTGCTGCGGCCCACCCGCATCTATGCCAAGGAGGTCCTGGCGCTGTTCGCCGATTTCAAGCTCAAGGCAATTGCCAATATCACCGGCGGCGGCGTCCCCGAAAATTTGCCGCGGATTCTGCCGGGCAACCTGCGCGCCCAGGTACGACGTGGCGCTTGGCCCGTCCCGCCCATCTTCGAGCTGATCCAGCGCTGCGGTGCGATCGGCGCGGCGGAGATGGAGCGCACGTTCAACCTCGGGCTGGGCATGATCGCAATCTTTGACCCCGCCGAGGTCGATGCGGCGCTCACCTATTTGCGCCGGCGCCGGCTAGCCGCCTATGTTATCGGAGAGCTGAGCCGGGGGCGGCGCGGCGTGAGCTACGTTTGAACGCGCCCCCGCGCCACCGCTTCAGATGGCCACACAATTGCCGCCAGTACGCCTTGGGGTTCTTATTTCGGGCACAGGCTCCAACCTGCAAGCCATCATCGACGCCATCGCGCAGGGTCGCCTGCAAGCTGAAATCCGTCTGGTGATTTCCAATCGCCCCTTGGCACCCGGGCTACGGCGAGCCCAGGAAGCGGGACTGCGCACGCTGGTGATCGATCATCGCGGTTTCGCCTCCCGCCAGGAGTTCGATCGGCGGCTGCGCGAGGCGTTGGAAGAAGCCGCGGTTGAGTTGGTAATTTTAGCCGGTTTCATGCGCTTACTCTCGCCCGTGATGCTGGAGGGCTTTCCCGACCGCATCATGAATATCCACCCTGCCCTGCTCCCGGCCTTCCCCGGCCTCAACGTGCAGCGAGCGGCGATCGAACACGGAGCAAGATTTTCGGGTTGCACGGTGTTTTTTGTCCGGGAGGGAATCGACGACGGCCCAATCATCGTTCAGGCGGTGGTCCCAGTTTATCCCGATGACAGCGAGGCGGACCTGGCCCGTCGCATCCAGCTCCAGGAGCACCGCATCTACCCGCAGGCGATCGCGCTCTATCAGCAAAGGCGGCTGCACATCAGCGGCCGGCGAGTGCTCATCAAGGATTGGGACACGAGCAACGCCAGCGCCGCGCTGATTAATCCCGAGCCGGACTAATTGACTGTTCGCCGGCGATATTTAGAGCCAGGCCACCTGGCCAGGCTTGGCCGAGCGAGTCTACTATCTGTGGACAAACCGGCTCTTGCCCACAACCTTGCGACTCAGCGCAATTCATAGCGCCAGCGTTATCAACAGCTTCACCACTGTCCCGGCGTTTGAGGTTACATACTGCCTACCTTTGCTGTTGGGCGGCATGCCCCTATAATTATAAACGGCGGTGGATTAGCGCTTTCATCAAAGGAGGTACCCCGAGTTGGCTCGAGTAGAGGTATACACCCAGAAAATCTGCCCGTACTGCGTTCGGGCCAAGGCTCTGCTGAGCCGTAAGGGGATCAAGTACGAAGAGATCGACGTCACCGACGATGTCGAGCTACGTACCCGTATGGTAGAACGGGCAGGTGGCCGACGAACCGTGCCGGAAATCTTCATCAACGGCGAGATCGTAGGCGGTTACGACGAACTAAAAGCTCTGGATGACCGCGGCGAGCTCGATCGCCTGCTGGCGCAGGCCGGCTGAGCCTTAAACAACGGCCAAGCTCTAGGATAAGTCGATGGCCGAGGGGATATTCGATCCGGACCGCTTTCCCGACAACTTTTATAGTGGTCAGGTTGTGCGGTTGAGCCGAGCCGACTACTCGGGAACGGTGCGCTCCGATAGCGGACGCGAATACCGGTTCAAATTTCCCTTTGTCAGCGTGATCGGGGCCCGAATTGGCGGCATTGCCCCGGGTTTCGAGCAGCTCAGCGTAGGCGCGCGCGTGGCCTTCGATGTAGGCTGGAATTCCAAAGGGTTGGTGGTCACCACGCTCAAGCGCTTGTAGTCCGCGCTGTCCACGGGGAGCCTGATTTGGTTTCTCCTCCGGGCCGGCCCCTGCTAATGACCTTGCAGGAGGACTGGCCGATGCTGGACGGATTCAAAAAATTTCTATTACGCGGCAACGTCGTGGATATGGCGGTGGGAGTGGTAGTAGGGGTGGCCTTCAACGGCGTGGTCACCGCCTTGGTAAAGGATCTGATAACCCCGCTGATCGCGGCGGCCGGCAGAAAGCCCAATTTCAGTGCAGTCAATTTTCACCTTCACGGCGCAACCTTCATGCTTGGCGATTTTCTCAACGCGCTACTTTCGTTCCTGATGATCGCGGCGGTGGTTTATTACCTGGTCGTGATGCCGGTCAACGCCCTGGTCGCGCGCTTTACTCCAGCGTCGGTAGTCAACACCAAGGCGTGTCCGCAATGCGCCAAGGAGATCCCCTTGGCGGCCCATCGATGCCCCTACTGCACCTCCACTTTGGGCTGAATTTAGGCCAGCAGCACTGCCACAATTCCGGCCACAAAGACGCCGTCGAAGGTGCCTGCTCCGCCGATCGAGACCATCGGCGCATGCATTTGCGAGATGCGGGCGAGATTGGCCAAATCGGCACCAATCAGGCATCCCATGGTGCCGGCAACGTAGGCGATCGACGCCCGCCGGCGTTTATCCACCAACCAAGCGGCCATGGCGGCGACGATCCCGGGCAGCAGCGTGGGCACCGCGATCCCGACGCCGGGCACAATTTGGGCCACGCGATGAACGATCACGGCCACCAGCGCGGTGGCCAGCGTGGCGCGCAGCAGCCCGCCCAGGCGCAAGAGCAGATAGAGCGACAAGAGGGTAGGAATCAGCGCGCCGCCCAAGTTAATCGCAATCACCGTGTGGCCCACGCTAATCACGGGCGGGGAAACATAGGGCACTCCAAACACATAGATGGTCTGTCCGGCGACCATCTGCCGAGTGCTTACCGAGGCAACCGGGATGTTAATCAGGCTGCCAGCGATAGTGAGCAGGAGCAAAGATGTAATCGCACGGTGGGAGATGCCCAGGCGTGCGTAGGCATACTCAATCACCCCGATTTCGATAAAGGCCACCAGCACTATAAGCAACAGCGCCAGCAGCCCCAGCATCGGCGAGCTTACCGGAGGATACATCGGCTACTTTGTCGGCGGCGGTTGAGTTAGGATCCGACCCACCGCGGCGTGCCAGCCCCGCACGCGTCGGGTACGCTCGCGGCTGCTGATGCGCGGAAGAAAACGGCGCACCTTCGCCTCTGTTAGGGGCGGCGGTGCGGGCCACAGCCCGCAGGCCATGCCGGCCAGTTTGGCGGCGCCCGCGGCAGTCGCCTCCAGCAAGCTCGCGCGTTGCACCGGGCGGCCCAGCAGGTCGGCCTGGAATTGAAGCAGGTAATCGTTGGCCGCCGCGCCCCCGTCAGCTTGCAGCCGGACGATTCGCTTGCCGCAATCGCGCTCCATCGCGCTCAGCACGTCAGCGACCTGGTAGGCGATGCTTTCCACCCCAGCACGCACGATGTCCGCCGCGGTGGTGCCACGGGTCAAGCCCACGATGGCACCGCGCGCTTCGCTATCCCACCAGGGCGCGCCCAAACCAACGAAGGCGGGCACGAAATAGGTCTGGTCAGCGTTGGGGCTGGCACTGGCGATTAAACGTTCGGTATCTGCTGCCCGTTTGATCAACTTCAGGCCATCGCGCAGCCATTGCACGACCGCTCCAGCGACAAAGATGGAGCCCTCCAGCGCCGCCGCCGGCTCGCCCTGCGGACCCAGGGCCAGCGTGGTCAGCAGGCGGTTGCGAGAGGTAACCAACCGCGTCCCGGTATGCATCAGCATGAACGCGCCGGTGCCATAAGTCACTTTAGTATCGCCCGCGCTCACGGCGTCCAGGCCAAACAGCGCCGCCTGTTGATCTCCGATCGCGCTTGCGATCGGCAGCGCGCGTACCCCGATCATCCCGGCCGCGGTTTCCGCCAACGGCCCGCGCGAGGGCACCACTTTGGGCAACATCTCGGGCGGTACCCCAAACAGATCCAGCATCACGGGATCCCACTGACGGGTACGCAAATTAAGCAACAAGGTGCGCGAAGCGTTGGTATAATCGGAGACATGGACCTGGCCGCCCGATAGGCGGTAAATGAGCCAACTTTCGATGGTGCCAAAGCACAGCTTGCCGCGTGCCGCCCGCCGCCGCAGCAAGGGAGAGCTGTCAAGCAGCCATTTGAGCTTGCTGGCCGAGAAGTAGGGATCCAGCAATAGCCCGGTGCGCCGGCGAATTACATCTTGGTGGGCTCTCATCTCTCGGCAGATCTCCGCACTGCGCCGGCACTGCCAGACGATGGCCGGCGCCACCGGCTGGCCGCTGGTCTTATCCCACACCAGCAGAGTCTCGCGCTGGTTGGCCAGGCCGATGGCGGCAATGTCGCTTGCCCGCGCGCGCGCTTGGCGCAGGGCACGAGCGGCCAGCGCGCGCACCGAAGCAAAGATCTCTTCACCGTCGTGCTCGACCCATCCCGGCCGCGGATAGTACTGACGGATTTCACCGTAGGCGCGCGTTACCAGCTTGCCGTTATCATCCAGGAGCAGCACGGTGGTGCCGGTAGTACCCTGATCGATAGCCATCACCAAAGAAGCCATAGACACTCTTCCCGCCAGCGCTTGGTGCGTTGCTTGGCACCTTAAGTCACTAACTCGCCCAGAAACAACCGCGAGCGCGGGGCTGGCTTGCCTCTGGCGCGCTCGATGGCCATGATAGCCGCAACTGGCACGGGGGAGCGGGGCCACCCCCTGAAGGGGCTGATGAGCGAAGAAATCCGCAGCATCGCGGACTTGATCCGCTATTTTTCCGAGGGCGCCAAGGCACGTGAGGATTGGCGGATCGGGACGGAATACGAAAAGGTCGCGGTCTTCGCCGACAGTGGCTACGCGATCCCCTTTTCCGGCCCGCGCGGCGCCGAGGAAATTCTGCGCCGGCTGGCCGATCGCTACGGTTACCAGCCCGAGGAAGAAGAAGGCCGCATCCTGGCGCTCAAGGCGCCAAACTCATCGATCACCTTGGAGCCTGGCGGCCAGATCGAGCTTTCGGGCGAGCAATGCGTCGACATCCACTGCGCCTATGCGGAATTCAGCCAGCATGTGGCACAACTGCGCGAAGTGGCCAGCGGCCTGGACGTCGCACTGCTGGGTCTGGGGATGCAGCCGCGCAGTCGTTTGGATCAGATCGAGCTGCTGCCCAAGACTCGCTATCGCATAATGTATCCGTACATGGCTCGGCGCGGCGGTCTTGGGCAGCGAATGATGAAGCAGACTGCCGGGGTCCAGGCCAACCTCGATTACAGCGACGAAGCGGACGCGATGCGCAAGCTGCGGGTGGCAATGGGGATCGTGCCGTTGCTCTATGCGATCTTTGCCAACTCGCCCCTGAGCGACGGCGGGCTTAACGGCTATCTCAGCTTTCGCGGACGGGTCTGGCTGGATACCGATCCCGACCGCTGCGGGATCCCACCCTTCGTTTTCAACGAGCAGGCGGGCTTCGAGGACTATGCCCAGTATGCCTTGGACGTGCCGATGTATTTCATCATCCGCGACCATCGCTACCTGGATCTGACGCGCCCGCCGGGGCTGAGCTTTCGCCAGTTCCTGGATCGCGGATTCGAGGGTGCTCGGGCCACCATGGAAGATTGGGCCAACCATCTGACCACGATCTTTACCGAGGCCCGACTCAAGCGCTATCTGGAATTGCGTACGCCGGACAGCCAACCGCCGGCCCTGATGTTGGCCTTCCCCGCCCTGTGCAAGGGACTGCTCTATGATCTCGATTGCACCCTGGCGGCCTGGGATCTGGTCAAGCGTTGGAGTCCGGAGCAGCGCTGGGCGCTCACTACACTGGCTCACAAGGCAGGGCTGGAAACCCGGCTGGCAGGTATCCGTTTGCGCGATCTGGCTTTGGAGTTGTTAGAAATTGCCATGTCCGGCTTGAGCCGCCAGGGCGCATTGAATGCGCGCGGCGACAATGAGAGCATATACCTGCTGCGCACGCTGGACTTGGTGCGCGGCGGCCACAATCCGGCCTCGCTGGTGGTGGGGCGCTGGAAAGGACCGTGGAATTACGATTTTGGACGGCTGGTCGCGGGCACATCGTACGACAATGAGGAGTGGGCTTAAGTGCGGTTTGCCATCTCTGAGAAATCGGTAGTCGCGCTCAACTTTGCGTTGATTGCAGGTTGTTCCTACTTCGCCGCGCATGGCGTCAACCAGCTTGTCGCAGCCCATTTCAATTTGCCGCCGGCGGCCAGTAGCGCCCTTGAAGAGCCATTACCAGCCAGCGCCCTGACCCGCGCCGTCTACGAACTGGTGGTCCAGCGCGATATCTTCAACGCCTACAAACCGCCGCCCGCGCCCGTCGCGCCCGTGGTCATGGACCTGCATCTGACTCTGACCGGCACCTCGCTTTTGAGCAAATCGAAACCCTTTGCGATTATCGAAGATCAAGCTACACGCGAGCAGAACCTGTACCGCTTGGGCGAGACCATTCCCAACGCCGGACCGTTGGTGAAAGTCGAAAAGGCGCGGGTCCTGATCAATCACGACGGTAAGCTGGTGGCGCTCGAGATACCCAGCAACGGGATGCCTCAGGCGCAACCGATGCAGGGCCTTCGGCGCGGCTTTCCCGGCCGTTTGTTGCGAAGCGACGTCCATCCGGCGGGCAAAAATAACTATGTGATCGACCGCAGCGCCGTGCAGCGTAACCTTCAGAACCTAGGCCAGCTTTTTACTCAGATGCGGGCTGTCCCCAACTTGGCCGGCGGTCAGACCGACGGCTTTCGCCTATCCGAGATTCAGAGCGGTTCACTGTTCCAACAGATGGGGCTGCAGGACGGCGACGTGGTCACCTCAATCAATGGCCAGCCTTTGAACGATCCGACCCAAGCCATCGCCTTGTTCAACACGCTACGCAACGCGAGCAACATTTCGATGGAAGTCGAGCGCGGGGGACAGCCGGTGACCCTCACTTACAACATTCAATAATTCGATAATCGATGCTATTGCGTAGCGCGCGGCCCAGCGAACGAGATCAGGTCCTCGATTTACTGGCCGAGTGGTACCATGATCGCGACTTTTTTGCGCGCTATAATCATCACGATCCCGCCTTTAGAGACGACTTCTGCCTGGTGGCCGAAGAGGGACACCGCATCGCCGCTACCCTGCAGATTTTCGATCGCCAGATCAATCTGGCTGGCGAGCCAGTGAGGCTGGGCGGGATCGGTTCGGTCTACACCAGCCCCTCCCACCGCCGGCAGGGCTTAGCTTCGGCTTTGCTCGAGCTGGCCGCGCGGCGGATGGTCGACGAGGGCTTCGAACTGTCGCTGCTCTTCACCGATCGCACCGACTACTATCAGCGCTTTGGGTGGGAAGCAGCCGAACGGCAGTTCACCCCCTTGTTCAATCTCGCCTCGATCCCAGGCTCCTCAGCGCCGGACGACCTGGCGCTGTTCGCTCCGGGGCGAGATCTCGCCGGGGTGATGGAAGTTTACCAGGAATACAGCGGTCGCTGCGATTTGACCGTGTGCCGCGATTCGCGCTACTGGCTGGGGAACCTACAGTATGCTGGCAATCCCGACGAATACTTCGTGGTTCGCGGCACCGCTACGCACGTCCGCGCTTACGCGCGCGCGATGCGTTTTTTCGATTATCCAATGGTGATGGAATACGGCTGCCGGCCCGGCGACCAGGCCTCGCTGCTACCGCTATTCAAGCATCTGGGTGAAGTCGCCAACGGCTCCGCGCGGGGCCTAGGCTCCGGCGCCTGCTCTGCCTTGGCACCCGCTAATCCCAGTCAGCCCACTGGACTGCTGGTCACCCATTCGGCTCACGATAGCAAGCTAGAACAAGGGCTGGTCCAGGCTGGCGTCAGCTTGATGCATCACAGTGACCGTCTGTACATGTGGCGCGTCCTACTGCCCGAGCGCATTGGCGCGCGCCTGGGCGTGCGGCCTGAAGAGGCCCAACGGCGCCTAATTGAACTGGCCAGCTCGCCACAGTCCCTGTACTGGACGGCGGATCGTTTCTAGCCCGTTTCGCTGCATCCCCCCGAGTACGAGGACAAATTTCGAAAGCATGGCCAATTGTACCTATCTATTGCAGTAGCAGGCCGATTACGTCGATAATTTAGTGCAGTTTTGTCGGCGGCACCGGCACGCGGGCAGGCGTGCCCGGGATGTGGAGGTGGCGGAGATGGAAAGCGGCATTGGGCGCGCCGCGCCTTGGTGTATCCCCTACGCATTAACCCTAGCTTTTGTGCT
>DATGLK010000007.1 GCA_035294265.1 Candidatus Binataceae bacterium | reverse complement strand
GCTGTTGGGCGGTTCCAGCGGCATCTCCAGGCAGCGCCCCTGGGTGTCGAACAGCCAGCCATGGTAGCAGCATCGGATGCCCTCGACCTCGGGGATACCGCAGGCGAAGCTGGTCAGACGGTGGGGGCAATTTTCCTGGATTAGCCCCAATCGCCCGCTACGATCACGGAACAGGACCAGGTCCTCGCACAGGATGCGTACCTTGGCCACCGGGTTGTCGCGCAACTTGACCTCGGGATAAATCGGATGCCAGTAGCGGCGCATCAGCTCGCCGCACGGCGTGCCCGGCCCCACCCGGGTCAGGTATTCGTTCTGTTCCTGGGTCAGCATTGGCCGCGTCCTCCTGCCGCTCTCGACGCCGAAGGTTCATGTGCCGGCAATCTACGGCTCAATGTAGTCAGCTTGCATGCGAAACGGAAGCGCAAAATCGCCCCGGTCGAGGGACGCCATCGGGCCAAGGCGCAGGAGTAAGGGGGGAGTAAGGGTTACTGCTGGATGAGCGCGGTTACCATGCCCTGGGGAGTGGAGGAAAGATTCAAAGCTTTACCGATGATCGCTCCGGGAGGGGGATATTCGCCCGGCGTCAGCGCGCGGGCCACGCCAGCAGCAGCGCTGACCAGGATGCTACCACGCAGGACGGTGCCCGTGACCGCGACTCTTCCGATGCCGCGCGTCAACACCTGGCCCACGGCGCCGGGAGCGATGGTCTGCTGGGCGACGCCGACGACAGCGGGATCGTCGGGGCTAGTGACTGGCACGATGGCGTTGTCGTGCTCGGGGTCGATCTTCACGACCATAGCGGCGTTGATTGTGCTGTTGGAGTCGTTTACCAGATCGACCACGCTGGGAGTGTCGGCCAGCGAGGTCGCCGAGAATTCGGCCTCGGCCCGCAGTTGTCCGGGGCCTACCCGATGCAGCACGGTATCCCAGTTGGTTGAGGTGAAGGTATTGGAGTCGGAGGCGGCGAAATTGAGCGAACCGTCATCGAGGATAGAGAAGCGGTAGTTGCCATAGCCGTCCATGGTAGCCAGGGTAGGCGAAGACGGGGTGGTCTGGGTGGGTCGAATCACCAGTGCTGGCCCCATCACGTCGGACCACAGGCCCAGCATGAAGCTGTCGCTGGTCGGCGACAAGACCCAGGGGGTAGGAGAGCTGTCGCTGCTCAGCGCTCCGCTGATCACCATCCAGGCGTTGGTTTCGAATGCTCCGCTGTCGTTAATGTAGCTGCGCAGGACCTGCCCTTTGGTCGGGTCAGGGGCAAAAAAGCGCATCAAAGTTCCGCCGCCGTGGCTATACAGATCGACCGCGGCGGGTTGGTTGCCGACCCGATCCACCTGCAGCGCGGCTTGCGGCGACTCCTGCGGCTGAATCGCCACCGGCCCGGCGAAATTGGTTTGGCTCTGGGCCCAGCCGCATAGAGGCGCGATCGCGACTGCCGCCGCAACCATTACCACAATTTTCCGAGCCTGAAGCGCGCGGCGAAAAAGCGACTGTGCCCGTTTATACATGCGTGCGATTGTGAAAGTTCGAGTTCGCGTTCGCTGTAATAAAAGCGCGCGCTTACGCAGGAGCCAGGTCAAAGGATAGCGCGCCGGAGACCGTCAACGGCGCACCTCAGGCATGCAAATCCAATCCGGCCTGTTCGCGCCCCAGACCCACCACGAAGACTGCGATTACGGCAGCGCTGCCCGCTACCAGCGCGAGCGCGTTGCCATAGCCCAGATGCGCTCCCAGCAGCGACTCGGTGTAGGCGCAATTGGCGGCTAGCAGCACGCCGAGCTGATAGGCCAGACCTGGAAACAGGCCGCGCACCGCCGGCGGCGACAATTCCACCAAGTGGGCGGGAATGACGCCCCAAGCGCCTTGGACCATGAACTGCATCAGGAAGGCTCCGATCACCAAGAGCCACAGCCGCTGAGGAAAGATCCACAGGGGCACCAGGAACAGGACCATCGCCACCGCGACCATCATGGTTCGCTTGCGTCCCATCCGATCGGAGATCGCGCCGAAGACCAATCCGCCCGAAATCGCGCCCAGGTTGTAGATGATAGCGACTGCCGCCACCAGGTGGGCCCCCAACTGGCGTTCGCGCTCCAAAAAGGTGGGATACAGGTCTTGGGTGCCGTGGGAGAGCAGATTCATCACCGTCAGTAGCACGGCAAGGTAGGCAAAGGCCGACAGATTGAACCAAATTGCGCTGGCCACCATACGGGCATTGGGACGATGTCGTTCCCAGGCCTCGGATTCAGGTACGCGGGTGCGAATATAAAAGGTGAGCAGGGCAGGCAGGCCGCCGGCAAAAAACAGGGCCCGCCAGCCAAAGGCGGGAAAGATCAGAAAGTAAGCGGCGGCGGCCAGCAGATAGCCCAAGGCATAGCCTTCCTGGAGCAGCCCCGAGAAGAAACCGCGGCGATGGGTCGGCACCGCTTCCATCGCCAGCGAGGCTCCGACGCCCCATTCGCCGCCCATGCCGACACCATAGAATGCGCGCAGGAGCAGGAACGTACGATAGGAGGGGGCGAGTCCGCTTAACACCTCGACTACCGAATAAAAGATTACGTCGGCCAGCAAGGGCAGGCGGCGGCCATAAATATCGGCCAGCCAGCCGAAGAGCAGAGCGCCCAGCGGACGAAATATCAGTGTGATTGTAATGGTGTAGGCGATATCGCTGATGGGGCGGTGAAACTCATGGGCGACGGCGGGTAGAACGAAGATCAGGACAAAAAAATCGAACGCATCCAGAGTCCATCCCAGAAAGCTGGCGATGAAGGCCTCCTTGGAATAGCGGGAATGGCGCGGAGCGGAGGGGGCGGGGGCGGGCGTCGCCACAGGTGCTTCGGCGATGCTCATCGGGGGACGTGGCCAGAGGTAAAAAAGCGTTTGGGCAACGGCAAAAAGTGGCCTGGTTGGTAATTTTTCATCGCCCCTGATGGTGGCGGTGGCGGCTGCGGGATGCAAGCTTGACTGTGATTCTTGGCGACGCCTATAGTGGCCCTCGAAGGTCTGTTATACGAGATCGCGCGTTGATGGCGCGCCTAAACGCGGCGGAGACGGATGAAACGAGCGCAGCAAATGAGCTTAGCGGAGCGGATTTATTTGCCCGAATTTCTCCGCGGCTTGATGATCACCAATTACCATTTTGTGCGCAACTTGGCCCTCCATCTGGCGCACGCCATGGGCTTGGCGCGCACCCGCCGGGCCGCCCTGACGGTGCAATATCCGGCTGAGCGCAAGCGCTACTCAGAGGTCTATCGCGGCAGCCATCGGCTGACCTTGCGACCCGATGGCGGGGTGCGATGCACGGCCTGCTATCTATGCGCGACCGCCTGCCCGGCGCAATGTATATATATCGAGGCCGGGGAACACCCCGATCCCAACGTCGAGAAGTTTCCGGTGCGCTATGAGATCGATACTCTGCGCTGTATCTACTGCGGCCTTTGCGTGGAAGCCTGCCCATGCGACGCGATCCGAATGGACACCTACGTTCATCCTCGGATTTGGGGCTTTGACCGCAGGGATTTCGTCGAGACCAAGGAAGCTTTGATGCATCGCTCCGAGGTGCTAGCGACGGCCGGCCGCGAGGGCAACATGGATGAGATGCTGGCTTGGTACAACGAGCAGGCGCGCGAGGTCTTCAACCCGGTGCGCCCCGAACTCAAGACTTATACCGGGCGTGCCCAGCCCCAGCCCTGGCAAAGCCAGCGCGTGCCGGAGGTGGTCGCGATCGCGCGCCACAAGCCGACGGATTCGGCCGAATAAAACCGCGGGACGAGCAGAGTAGACCGCACCGTGCGAGGGCGCGGCTGGAGTCCACAACCGTGGCCAGCTAAGGTCATTTTGAGGAACATGCGATGACTCAATTGGAAGCGGCACGCAAAGGCCAGATAACCGAACAGATGATTGAAGTGGCAGAGGACGAAGGGTTGACCGCCGAAGGTATCCGCGAGCTGGTGGCTAGCGGCGAAGTGGTTATCCCGCGCAATCATCATCACGAATTTCGCGCGATTGGGATTGGAAAGGGGCTGCGCACCAAGGTCAATGCCAATATCGGCGCTTCTAACTTCCATCAATTGTTGGAAGAGGAGATCGAGAAGCTATACACGGCCACCCGTTACGGAGCTGACTCGGTGATGGACCTCTCCACCGGGACTGATCTGGACCGGATCCGGCAAGAGTTGCTCTCGCGCTGCCCGGTGATGTTGGGCACGGTGCCGATTTACCAGGTCGCCTCTGAAGGGTCGATTCTGGAGCTGGACGCGGAGTTTTTCCTAGAGATTATCGAACGGCAGGCGCGCCAGGGAGTCGATTACATGACCCTGCATTGCGGGGTGACCCGCGAGAGCGTCCATCGCTTGCGCCAACATGAGCGGATCGAGGGGATAGTCTCGCGCGGCGGCGCCTTGACCGCAGCCTGGATCGAGCGGACTGGGCGCGAAAATCCACTTTACGAATATTTTGACAAGGTCTGCGAAATTCTGCGTGAACACGACGTGACTATTTCCTTGGGCGACGGCCTGCGCCCGGGTGCCACCGGAGATGCGACCGATCGCGGCCAGATTGGCGAGCTGCTGGTGCTGGGCGAGCTGACTCAGCGCGCGCGCGCCGCCGGCGTGCAGGTGATGATTGAGGGACCGGGCCATGTGCCGTTGGATCAGATCGAGGCCAACGTACGGCTGGAAAAACGTATCTGCGCGGGCGCTCCTTTTTATGTGCTGGGGCCGCTGACCTGCGACGTGGCGCCCGGCTATGACCACATCACGGGCGCAATTGGCGGTGCGATTGCTTCGGCAGCGGGAACCGATTTCCTGTGCTACGTGACCCCGGCCGAGCATCTGCGCTTGCCCGATATTGATGACGTGCGCGAGGGTGTGATCGCCACCCGCATCGCGGCTCACTCCGGCGATTTGGTCAAGGGTGTGCGGGCGGCCAAGCTGTGGAATGACCAGATGTCGCGCTTTCGCAAGGCGCTCAACTGGGAGGGGATGTACGCCATGGCGATGGATCCCGATAAGGCGCGCCGCTACAAAGAAGAAAGCGAAGCCGCGGGTTCCAACGTCTGTACCATGTGCGGCTCGTTATGCTCGATCAACGTGGACAACGCCGCCATCAAGTTCGCCAAGCGGCGTGCTGAACAGTCGGCGGAAGCCCATGCCACGCCCTGAGCGGCCGCAGATAGGCGATCAGTTCCCGGCCGATTGGGTGCTGCCCAACCAGTTCGGCGAAGAGGTGCGACTGGGCAGTTTTGCTGGCCGAAACCTGGTACTCTATTTCTATCCGGCTGACGATACGCCTGGCTGTACCGTGGAGGGCAAGGAATTCCGCGAGCTGTACGAGGAGTTCCGCGCCCTGGATTGTGAGGTGGTGGGAGTCAGCGTCGATTCGGTCCAGTCCCATCGCCGCTTCGCCGAGCGCCACGACCTGCGCTTCCCTCTGCTATCTGATCGCGAAGGGAAATTGGCGCGCTGGTTGGGCGTGATGGGCGAGCAGGTGGCCGAGCGTGCCACTTTCGTCATTGATCGAGAGCTGCGAGTGCGGCGATGTTTCGAAGCGGTGCATCCGCGCGGCCACGCTCAGCAAGTGCTCGACTTCGTCCGCTCGCTGCTGGAGTCCCATCGGATGCTGGGAGGCTGAGGGCGGTCAAGCTTTATCACAAGGCAAAGCAAATGGCTAAAACGGCGAAAAATCTGTTAGATGAAGCGCGCGCCAGCGTGCGCGACATCGGGGTGGAAGAGGCGCGGGAGCTGCTTGCCCGCCAGCCTGGCACCGTAATCATCGATGTACGCGAGAGCGACGAGTGGCGCCAGGGACATATTCCCGAAGCGATTTTCATTCCGCGCGGGTTTTTGGAGATGCGGATCGAGGAGAAGGTGCCCAATCGCGACACTCCGGTGATCCTGCAATGCGCTTCGGGTACCCGCTCGCTGTATGCCGCGCGCGCCCTGCGGGACCTGGGCTACAGCAAGCTCTACAATCTGACCGGCGGCTTCAACGCCTGGAAGGACAAAGGCCAGCCCTGGGTCGCCGACCGTCAGTTCAGCGCCGAGGAGCTGACTCGCTACTCGCGCCATTTTCTCATCCCCGAGGTAGGCGAGACCGGTCAGGCCAAGTTGCTTGATAGCAAGGTTTTGCTGCTGGGCGCCGGCGCGCTGGGTTCGCCGGCAGGATTGTATCTGGCGGCGGCCGGAGTGGGCACAATCGGGTTCGTGGATTTCGATGTCGTTGATCTGTCTAACCTCCAGCGCCAGATCATTCACGGCACCGACCGGGTCGGGATGCTAAAAACGGAGTCGGCGCAGAAATCGATCGCGGCGATCAATCCCGGAGTCAAGGTCGTACGCCACGACGTGCGGCTGAGTTCCGAGAACGTAATGGAAATCGTGGCGGGCTACGACGTGGTGGTCAATTGCAGCGATAATTTTCCCACCCGTTACCTGATCAACGATGCTTGCGTGTTCGCCAAAAAGCCGCTGGTCGATGGCGCGATCTTCCAGTTCGAGGGCAACGCCACGGTCTTCCATCCTGCCCAGGGTGGTCCGTGCTATCGCTGCCTGTACCCGGAGCCGCCACCTCCGGGCGCGGCGCCGTCGTGCGCCGAGGCTGGGGTGCTGGGCGTGCTGCCGGGGCTGGTGGGCTCGATCGAGGCACTGGAGGCGATCAAGCTGATTTTGGGAGTGGGCAAACCCTTGATTGGGACCATGGTGTACTTCGATACCCTGTCGGACCGCGACTATGTGCGGCTGATGCGGATACGGCGGGATCCCGAATGTCCGGTCTGCGGCGAGCATCCGACCCAGACCAAGCTCATCGACTACGAGGCTTTTTGCGGCTTGGCGGAAGGGCCGGCAGTGTCAGCCAACGGCCATGTGGCGACGGGAGAAGCCGCCCAGCTCGGCGGCAAGTAAAATTCGCTCGGCGCGCTGAGTCAGAGTTAATGGCGCTGGGGCCGTTCGGAGCGGCGGACAAACTCAAGGAAAGCGGGCGCCCTGCGACAATCGTGCTGTTGATGCGGCACGGCGAGACCGCCTGGAATCGCGAGGGGCGGGTGATGGGTCGCCAGCCGGTAGACCTTGACCAAGCCGGGCGCGAGCAGGTCGAGCGCGCGGTCCCGTTGGCGCGCATCCTGGCGCCAGAGGTAATCCTATCAAGCCCGTTGGCGCGCGCACGGCAGTCCGCCCAAATCATTGCCGACGGCGTCGGCATCGGCCAAGTTTTCAGCGACCCACGGTTGGAAGAAGTTCGCTACGGCACCTGGGAAAATAAGACCTATCATCAGCTCATCCAGGATCCCCATTATGTGGGCTACCGGCGGGCGCCGCTAGAGAGCCGAACGCCGGGGGGCGAGACAATTGCCGACGTGCAGGGTCGCGGGGTAGCCGCTGTGGAGGCCGCGATCGCGGCCTATGGCGGCCGGCGGCTTCTGCTGGTATCTCACGGCGACATTATCCGCACGATTTTGTGCCATTACTTGCGGCTGGAATTGCAGCATTTCCATCGTCTGCGAGTGGACAACGCTACTTTCTTCGGGCTGGAGATCGGCGACGACTTTGCCGAGATCAAATTTATGAACCTGCTGCCCGATCCCGAGCGTGCTTTCAAGCTGCCCTTCAAACGCGATTGAGGTGAGCGGGCGTCGCTTGGCGTTTGTGCCGTTGCTGTTTCGGTTGTTCGGTAGCGCAGGCTTGTGCCGGTGACCGCGGACACCACCCGACTGGTCGACCCTCGCGGGTGTCATCCTGAAATAGTGGCCGCAGCGCTAGCGACCGCCTTCGACAAATCCGCTGCGCCTGAGCGTTCCAGCCACCGCTGAGACGCCTCGCGGGCGCGCTCGCGAGGCTCGCCCTGGCTCGGAATGACTGCCGGTGACGGCGCCCGCGCGGGTATTGCCCAAAACGGTGTGCTTCCCAGCCAGTCCCTCGCCGCAGTCAACCCAAGGATTGCGTGGTTCAGCGTGTTGGCCATGGTACCTCGATCAATTCCAGGGGCTGGTGGCCTAAGCGGTATCCGCCGCGCTCGCCAACGACCACGGTGTCGCCGACCTGAGCACTGCCACCGCCTGGGCGGCCGGCGCGCGGCTTGAGTACGAAGACCATCCCGGCCTGTAGATGCACGTTGCCCAGGCGATCGAGGTCGCGTGGTGTGAGTACCGCGGGATATTCGTCACCCAATCCTCGCGCATGCATTAATGGATAAGCGGGAGTGAGGTGGCCGCCGCCCTCACGTGCGATCGTACGGTCGTAGACCGCCATCACCTCGCGCAGGCTTACGCCCGCCTTCAGCGTTTGGAGCACCGCTTCGAAGCAGGCGCGCGCGATGGCGAACAGATCGCTATAGGCGGACCGCGGTGGGCCGAGCGTGGCGGGGCGGACGATCTGGCCCGAATAGCCAGCATAGCGCCCCTCCATCTCGCCAACGATCAGATCTCCGGCTTGTAACTGGCGCGAGGTAGGAACGAAATTGCCGCTGGTGATTTCAGGACCGCTGCCCACGATGATCATAGCCGGCAGCTCGCCGCCCAGGCTGACCAGATTTTGGACCAAGCCGGCATAAGCGGTGCGTTCGCTGGCGCCAGGTCGCAATTCGCGCAGCGAGGCCGCCATCGCTTCGGCGATTTCGGTCGCGCGTCGAATCAGCCCGATTTCCTCGGGGCTTTTAATGGCGCGCGCCTGACTCATCAATTCGGTGGCATCGACGATTTCCAACGCTGGCATGGCAGCGCTCAGTCGGCGCAAGGTGCCGTTGGGCACTACTCCATCGGGGGAGCGGGTCAGGCCGTCCAAGCCAGCGATTCCGATTCGGCCGCGCTCCAAGCCCAGTTCGTTCAAGCGTTCGCGGATGTTGTCGGCCCAGCGATTGTGGCCGTCACGGACGTCGGTGACCCAGTCCTGGGCCCGACGCCAGAAGGCGGCGCGGTTGAAGACATAGGCGACGACCTCGCCATCGCGCGGGAAGATGGTCAAGCTCTCGGTGCCGAAACCACCAATTGAGGTTAGGTAGCGTGAGTCCGCCATGGTCTGCTCCCAGCGCGACGTACTGGCAGGAGCGATGAGGAGATCGAGGCCGGCGATAGCCATCGCCGCGCGCACCCGCATATAGCGCCGATCCCGCTCGGCGAGCGAGAGGCGGGGAAGCAAATCGTCGACACCAGCTTCCATTTATTCCAGCTCCCACTTACGGCGCTTGGATGGCGCTGCGCCAGGGCGCGGCTTCGATCACGGTCTCCTGGACCTGGAAGCGGGTTTTGCGCGCCGGATGGGCGGGATCGATCAGCAGCTTCCAGGGATCGTGGCTATAGAGATTGAACCGGCGAAAATTGGGACTGCCAATTACACGATGGGAAATGCCGCGCCGCACGATCGCCAGATCGCCCGGTTCCATAAGGTCGCGGCCGAACTCCGAGATGTTGTCGGCAGTGCCGGCGAATTGGAACTGAAATTCTTCGCTGCGATTGCCGCGATGGAACATAAACTGAGCCCCGGTGGTGTTGTAGCATTCGACAAAAAAGCGCGAATTGCGCATCGATACCGGGCCGGGCCCGCGCACTCCCGTGATCTCGGTAAAGATGTCAAAAAGGCGTAGATTTTGTATGCGACGCCCCTCGCCGGCGGAGCCTACCAGGCGTCCGTAGTCGCGTTCGATCAAGGTCTGCTCGCCGGGTCCATCATCCCAGGTGTGCAGGCTTTCGATGACCTTGCCCGCGCGCGGCTGATCGCTTTTAGGCAATGGCCATTGCGGCCCGTTTTCCCAGTTGACGCGGTATTCGGTGCGACCGATATGCCGATCCTCGCCAACCAGTACTTCCAGCGGTTCACTCAGTGCCACCGCCATCCGCAAGCAGTCGCCCGAGCCGGTGGCGCGATGGGCGATGCCGCTGGGAATTAGAGTCAGCGTGCCTGGTGTGGTGGAGCACAGGCCGAATTCGGTTTCATAATGAGTCTCGCCCGCCCATTGAAAGAACAAGCTGTCGAAATCGACATTGCGGTGAAAACAGGATTGAGTGCCGCGCAGCGCTTCGACGCTGACTCGGCTGGAGGCACTGCTTAGAAAAGTCAACGGTTGGTTGGGTGCGGTTAGAAAATCGAAGGGACGAAAGCAGGGAATCATCAAATGACCGCGCGCGGTGCCGATCAGATCCTCTTCGCTGCGCTTGAACATGGTGCGCCGGTCATGCTCGCCCCAACCAGTGCCAAACTCGCCGACAGTTTTCATAGTGTTCCCTTTTCGCAATGATGGGCCTTTAGCAGTCGCCACTGCCTCTCTTAGCATGGAAGCGCGGCTGCAGGAAAAGAATCGAGATGAGCCAGGAAGGCAAGTTGTTTCGGGAGGGATGACTATGGGGCCAGGCGAGAGTCAGCGCAATCCAACGATTCTGGGCGGCAATAAATTCAAGTTGGCGGTGTTCGGCTCCAACTGCTCGGGCGGACGTGCCGCGACCACGGTGCCGGAGCGCTGGCCGAATAGTTGGGAGGGTAACCGCCGGCTAGCTTTGATGTGCGACGAGGCGGGAATCGAATGCATGGTCCCCATCGGGCGCTGGAAAGGGTACGGGGGCAAAACTGATTTCGAAGGGCGAACTTTCGAGACCATTACCTGGGCTTGCGGCCTACTGGCTTGTACCCGCCGATTGACGGTGTTCGGCACCGTGCATGTGCCTATCTTTCATCCGGTACTGGCGGCCAAGCAGATGGTCACGGCCGACCATATCGGACGTGGCCGCTTCGGACTCAACATCGTATGCGGATGGAATCAGGATGAGTTCGATATGTTCGGTACTCGCCAGGACTCGCACGAAGACCGCTATGTGCGAGGCCAGGAATGGTGGGATATCGTGCGACGGATCTGGGCCGGGGAGGGGCCGTTCGATTACGATGGCCGCTATTACCACCTGCGCAACGTCATCGGGGCGCCGCTGCCTTGGGGCGGCAAGCGGCCGGTGATGATGAATGCTGGCAGTTCGGATACCGGCCGGCTGTTTGCTGCGCGCAATTCGGACCTGCTCTTCGATCAACCCTACTTTCTGGACAAGGCGCGCGAGCGAATTGCGCAGGCCCAGCAAATCGCTGCGGAGCACGGGCACAGCGTGCAGGTCTTTACCTCGGGATCGGTAGTTTGCCGCCCGACGCAGCAAGAAGCTGACGACTATTTTCATTACTTCGCGCGCGAAAACGCCGACGAGGCGGCTATCGATGGCATGTTTCGCGTCTCCTTTACACCAGGAAACTCACGCGCTTTGACCGCGGAAACGGCGCAGGCGATTCGGACCCGCTTTGCGGCCGGTTACGGCGGGATGCTGGCGGTGGGCGATCCCGACCATGTGGCGGGCGAGTTGAAGAAATTGGCTGATGCGGGTTTCGCCGGTTTCGCCTTCAGTTTCGTCAATTATACCGACGAATTGCCGTTCTTCGTGCAAGAAGTGCTGCCACGCCTGGAAAGGATGGGTCTGCGCGAGCCGCTGCGCGCTTAATCGTTGTCGATCTACCGGAAGACACTGCAGCTAATGAGCCATGCGCTCTTGCTTGTCCATAATATGCTTTAGGCGAGTTTGATGGCCACCTTCGTCCCGATACCTTGACCTTGGCCAGCTTGAAGGCTACAAGGGACGGTAGCCGGCGCGCACTGGAAGAGGGTCTATGTGCGCGCGGTGCTTGGTTCGTCCGAAATGGCTCGATCAAGCTGCGGCGGTGTGAGGCATGTTAGGTGAAGGCGGCAACAGTGAATTTTTACCCGCCTGATAGCGTCAACTATGGCGATGCGGCACGGTCGCGGGGATGACCGATTAATTGACGAAAGAAGCGATGCGTAACCATAGCCTGATGAGAGCGCTATTCGAGGCTAGCTTCTTTGCCTTGTTGATTTTGATCGCGCGGCCCGTGCGACTGCTGACCTATCGCGACACCGGAGTACATTGCGCACCGAGCAATTTTTTTGGTCGTGGGCACAACCAACCCGATGTCCCCTGCGACGCGGCACCAGACCAGAGCCCGACTCTGGCCATGCCTGAGTTGCTGTCGCCCAAGGACCCGGTTGCGCCGTTCGCGCTTGATCCTTTTGCTTCGTCGCGTGGCCAAGACGCCACGGATCCATTTGTACGTCGAATCCTTCTGAGTTATCGCAGATTGGCCCCGTCCGGGGCAGAACCCAACTGAAGTACTCTCCCTAACGTCTGGCTTGAGCGGCAATCGGTTAGAGCCGATGCGCCCGTAGCTTGCCGCTGGTCGGCCTTTTGGCCGACCAGCGGTGCGAAATGTGGCCGCGCGCCGGTCCGTCGGTAGTCTGCCAATCTGAGATCGTCGCGTGGCGCCTTTCCAATGTGATGGGAGTAGGTAATGCCAGGTTTTTCGCTGCGTAATCCGTACATTATCATCGTCGGTGCGCTGTTGGTCGTTCTGCTCGGGGTGACCGCGTTCGCTCGGATGCCGGTGGATGTATTCCCGCGTCTACACATCAAGGCGGCGGTGGTGGCGACCTTTTATCCAGGTTTCGCTCCGTTGTCGATGGAGCAGGACATCACGAGCCGCTACGAGCGGTTCTTCACGTTGGGCAGCGGGATCGAGCACATCGAGTCGCGCTCACTACCTGGGGTAAGCCTGGTTACGGTCTACTTTCAATCCGACGTGAACATGGACGCGGCGTCAGCCAATCTGGCCACGTTGGCGATGGGGGATCTGGGATTGATGCCGCCCGGGACGTTGCCGCCGCTGGTCTTGAAGTACAACGCATCCTCCTCGGTGCCGGTAATCCTGGTGACGGTGGCGGGGCCCTACGGACAGACCGAATTGCAGAACCAAGCGCGCTACAACGTGCGCAATTTCATGGCGACGGTGCAGGGCGCCTCGGTGCCCTATCCCTTCGGTGGCAAAATTCGCCAGATCATGGCCTACATCCATGGCCAAAATGTACAAGCCTTGGGCTTGACTCCGATGTCGGTGGTGCGCGCGATCAACGCCACCAACCAGATCCTGCCGGCGGGGGACGCAAAGATTGGCGACAAGGATTATTACATCTACGCCAATGCCGAGGCACCCACGCCGGAAAGTATCGATAAAGTTCCAGTCGTAACCGGGCCCGGACGTGCCCCCGTGCCATTCGGCGAGTTGGGGCAAGCCGAACAGGCAGCCGAGATTCAATACAACCTGGTGCTGATCAACGGCAAGCCGGCGGTCTATATCCCGATTTTCAAGCAGACCGGCGCCAATACGCTGCAGGTCATCCAGGGGATCAAGAAATCAGTTCATGAAGTGACCGGACTCAGTCCCGGAGAGAAAGTTGACACCCTGTTCAGCCAGGAAGACACGATTCTCGATGCGGTGCATTCGCTGGAGCACGAGGCGGCCTCCGGAGCGGTGTTGGCCTCGCTGATGATCCTGATTTTTTTGGGTAATTTCAAA
>DATGLK010000006.1 GCA_035294265.1 Candidatus Binataceae bacterium | reverse complement strand
CGTCAGCCGCTCGTTGTCCTCGTGTGTCAGCATCGCGTGTTGCTTGGGGTCCGCAGCTCAGGCGGAGCGCGGTGGCGCCACGATAGCGGCCGCGCATGCCGAGGAACGGCCCGGGATGAGATAGGCGGCGCCCTCCTCGTAAGGCACCTCGCGCTTGAGGATTACCGACGCCGAACGGACGTTATACGCATCGCCCTGCATCGCCGCGCGCGGCGTCTGCCCCTGGCGCACTTCTTCGGCCAGCCGCAGGATGAGCCGGCGCCAGGCGATAATGGCGGTGTCGGAGGTGCCCAGCCGTTCACGGCTGCGATCGACAATCGGGCCCATCCCCTCCTGGACCGCGCTGTCCTGGTTGGGGATACCGACAATGCCGGTGAACTCGACCGTCTTTTGCAGCTTGCGGTCGATCAGATAATCGTTCTCCTTGTTGCGCAAGGGATGGTAATGCTCGTCCACCGGACCCCACATCCCGCCGCGCCCGCCATGGAAGGCCAGTTCGGCGTCACTGAACTCGCGATGGGGATTGGCGGTGAAGGTCCAGGTCCAGGTTGTATGATCGTCGATCGGCACCCAGGCGTGGCCGGCATAGGGCACCGCGCTGGAATCACGGGCCGAGGTCACCGGCGGAATCATGGTGTAAAAAGGCAGCAGGCATTGGGTCAGCCGCCAATAATAGGAATCCTGTTCGATACTGCGCCGGGCCGCGATTAACAGTCCATGAGGCGCTTCTTTGACGATGAACACAGGATGGCGATCGGCGGCGTGATATGGCGTTCTCCCCGCGCCCAGCGAGGCTTCCAACCCAACCCCATCCACCCGACTGTGCAGAAAGGAGATATGGCTGGAGTCGATGCCGCCCTCCACCGCCTGCGCCCAGTTGCAGTGTTGCAGCCGCTTGGTGGCGGTGCGCTGGCGCGGTGGCAAAGTTGACCATTCGAACTGCGGCAATTGCGGTTGCAGCTCGGGCGGTCCCATGTATATCCAGACCACCCCGCCGTGGAGTGCCGTGCGATAGGCGGTCAGCTTGATCTTGTGCTTGAAGGCGTGCTCCGGTGGCTCCGAGGGCATGTCCACGCAATTGCCCGCCACGTCGTACTTCCAGCCGTGATAGACGCAGCGCAGGCCGCATTCTTCGTTGCGTCCGAAAAACAGCGGCGCGCGCCGATGGGCACAGTAGGCGTCAATGATCCCGACCCGGCCCGCGCTGTCGCGAAACGCCAGCAGGTCTTCGCCTAACAGGCGCAGCCGCACCGGCTCGCCGTCGGGCTCGGCCAACTCCTCCTCGAGCAGCGCCGGCATCCAGAAACGACGCAGCAATTCACCCATCGCAGTGCCTGCACCGACGTGGGTCAAAAGCTCGTTGTCCTCTCGTGCGAGCATCGAAATCTGCTCCTTGTTTCGCAATCGAATCTGATCGTCGTTTAACAATAATCGGGAGGTTTTAGAAGCCTCGCTCGCAACTCGATCTTTTGCTTGGTCCGGCAGCTTAGGCTCAGTGGCATGACGCGGGGGAAGACCACTTGTGTTTTGCAAGTTATCCGATTAGGTTTAGGCGAAACATGGCGAGGAGGGCCGAGTCGCAGCCGCGTTCGGGATGCCCGGTAAGCATATCTTTGGAGCTGTTGGGCGATCGCTGGTCGTTGCTGATTGTTCGCGACCTGATGGTCCGAGGCTTTCGAACCTACCAGGACTTTTTGCGATCGGGCGAAGGAATTGCCACCAATATCCTGGCCGATCGGCTCAAGCAGTTGGTAGCAAGCGGGATTGTCGAGAAACGAGTGGACCGCGCAGATAGGCGCAGGCTCAATTATCGACTGACGCGTAAGGGAATCGATTTGGCGCCGGTGCTGCTGGATCTGTTGATTTGGGGCGCGCGCTACGAGGCCACGGCCGTGCCTGTTGCGTTGTTGGAGCGGATGGAAAAGAACCGAGAGCAACTGCTGGCGGAAGTACAGCGGCGATGGCGGGAGGGAGACGCCACGCCGCTACAGGTAAATGGCTGCTGGGTGTGGCCTTAAAAGCTTAGAGTTGGAGGGATGAAGCGATGAACGTACGGGTCCTGGTTGGCACCCGCAAAGGGGCGTTCATTCTGAGCGCGGACGGCAAACGGGAGGCGTGGAGCGTGGCGGGACCGCACTTCGCAGGCTGGGAGATTTACCATATGAAAGGCTCGCCCGCCGACCCCGATCGGCTCTACGTCTCGCAATCCAGCGGCTGGTTCGGTCAAGTGATCCAGCGCTCCGACGATGGAGGTCAGAGCTGGGATGCGCCCGGCGGGGGCGTGACCAAATCGCCCCAAGGGCTGCCACGGGGAGAGAGCAACCGCTTCATTTACGATACCTCGGAGCACGGCCGGCCCCTGACTACCCATCAATGGTACGATGGCTCGCAACGGCCGTGGGAGTTCAAGCGGGTCTGGCATCTGGAGCCCTCGCTGAGCGATCCCGATTTGGTCTATGCCGGGGTCGAGGATGCCGGTTTGTTCCGTTCCAGCGACGGCGGTCATACCTGGCAGGAGCTGGCGGGACTGCGCGGCCACGCTTCGGGCCCCAACTGGCAGCCTGGGGCGGGCGGGATGTGCCTACACACGATCATTTTGGACGGCCACGATGCGGCCCGTATGTTCGTTGCGATTTCGGCCGCGGGAGTGTTCCGCACCCAGGACGGCGGGCTTAGCTGGCAGCCCGCCAACCGCGGTCTGCGCTCGCCCTACCTACCCGATCAGGACGCGGAGGTAGGCCACTGCGTTCACCGCCTGGCGATGCATCCTGCGCGTCCGCGGGTGCTTTTTATGCAGAAGCATTGGGATGTGATGCGCTCCGATGACGGCGGTGATTCCTGGCATGAGATCAGCGGCGACCTGCCCACCGATTTCGGCTTCGCGATCGACGTTCACGCCCATCAACCCGACACCGTCTATGTAGTTCCGATCAAAAGCGACGCCGAGCATTATCCGCCCGAGGGTAAGCTGCGAGTCTTTCGCAGCCGCACCGCGGGCAATCAATGGGAAGCACTCACCAATGGCCTGCCGCAGCGCGACTGCTACGTTAACGTTTTGCGCGATGCGATGGCCGTGGACAGTCTGGATCCGTGCGGGATCTATTTTGGGACCAGCGGCGGCCAGGTTTATTGCTCCAGCGACGAGGGCGATCATTGGGTTCCGATCGTACGGGATCTCCCGCCCGTGCTCAGCGTGGAGGTCCAGACGATGTCATGACTATCCGGGTGGTGCTTCCCAGCCATTTGCGCCGCTTGGCGCGAATCGAGGGTGAAATCCAACTTGCCGTTGAGGGTGTTGCCTCGCAGCGCGCGGTGCTTGACGTTTTAGAGGAGGTTTATCCCGTCCTGCGCGGTACCATCCGGGACCACGTCACGCAGCGCCGGCGCCCATTCATCAGGTTTTTCGCCTCGCAGCAGGATCTATCCCATGAATCGCCCGAGGCGGCGCTACCGGACGCAGTTGCGCGCGGCGTCGAGCCGCTGCTCGTAATCGCCGCCATCGCTGGCGGTTAGCAGCTCCGGCTCTGCGGCCCGCCAGCGCGAGCGAAGGGTTAGTGCCTGTTGCGAATCTGGGTCCGTACCAAGCGGCCTGCTTCGAAATAATCCACGCTGTCCGCGACTCCGCAACCGTCGGGGTCGTGCTCGACCATCGCCAGCACGCCATGGCGGTAAATCTCGACGGTCTCCGGCTTGCCATCGAAGTTGTCGTCGCGTGCGACCTGGGCTAGCTTGCCCTGATCGAATTTCTCGACCAGATCGATGCGGCCGTCGAAATTACGATCCTTTTCGACTTGGACGAGCTGTCCGTGCCGATAAGTGTCGATCACGTCGGGTTTGCCGTCGCGGTTGGTATCGAAGGCCTGTTTAATCTCGGAATCGCCGATCCGGTACACCCATTCGTCGGTGCGGCCGTCATGATTGCGATCGTAAACCGCGCTGGGAGTGGGGGAATGGGCGCAGCAGGCGAAGGCAAAGCTCAGCAACATGCATCGCAGTAAGGTTACGCGCGCCACAATCCAGCCTGTACCCCAACAGGCTAAGTATCGCAAGCCACGACCTGCGGCCCGCCCGCGGCCAGGGTGGAGAGCGGGCCTCTTAAGCCTTGACCCCGGAGCTACGGGTACTTATCGTCGGGATCGAAACAGCACACGTAGCCGATACGGGCGGGAACTCAACGGTGGTTGTGGCCTTGAGTGCAGCGCGCCGTGGGCCGTCCGGTGGGGCTTGGTGCCAGCCAGCAGTGAAAGAGCAGAGGAGTTGGTCAACATGGCGTTTAAACTGCCAGATTTACCCTACGCCAAGGATGCCTTGGCGCCCCACATTTCGGCGGAGACGCTGGAGTTCCACCACGGCAAGCATCACGCCGCCTACGTCAATCGGCTCAATGAGCTGATTGCCAACACCCCCAACGCCTCGGCTTCGCTGGAGGATATTATCCGCAAAGCCGGGCCGGGTGCGCTCTTTAATCAGGCCGCCCAACACTTCAATCACAGCTTTTACTGGGACTGCCTCAAGCCGCATGGCGGGGGCGAGCCCGGAGGCAAGCTGGGCGATGCTATCAAGCAGGCCTTTGGGAGCTTCGAGCAGTTCAAGAAGCAGTTCACCGATGCCTGCGTGGGACAATTCGGTAGCGGATGGGCCTGGCTGGTGCGCAAGGGCGACGGCAGCTTGGCAATCTATTCCACCCCTAATGCTGAATGTCCGCTGACCCGCAGCGATACGCCGATTTTGACCTGCGACGTGTGGGAACACGCCTATTATATCGATTATCGCAATGCGCGGCCGGCCTACGTCCAGGCCTTCTGGAACGTGGTCAACTGGGATTTTGCCACTGCCAACCTGAAGTAGGCGAAAATAAAAAAACGAGCTCCTTCTTTCGGAAGGAGCTCGTTTTGCTTCAATCCCGGGTTGATTATTCGCGCTCGACGAAGCCCTCCAGATTGCGCGAGCGCGCGGTGGTGCGCAGCTTGCGCAGCGCCTTGGCTTCGATCTGGCGAATACGCTCGCGAGTAACCGCGAACTGTTTGCCGACTTCCTCCAGCGTGTAATCGGTCTTCTGACCGATTCCAAAACGCATTCGCAGGATTTGCTCTTCGCGCGGGGTCAGGGTAGCGAGCACCTTGCGGGTCTGCTCGCCTAAGTTGGTGTGGATAGCGGCATCCACGGGTGAGGGCGCCAGCTCGTCCTCGACAAAATCGCCTAGCGAGCTTTCCTCTTCATCGCCGATCGGAGTTTCCAGCGAGATCGGTTCCTTGACGATCTTGAGCACCTTCTGGACCTTGTCCAGCGGCATTTCCATCTGCGCCGCGATCTCGTCGGGCCCCGGCTCGCGTCCCAGCCGTTGGACCAGCAGGCGGGTGACACGCAGCAGCTTGTTGATGGTCTCGACCATGTGAACCGGTATGCGGATAGTGCGGCCCTGGTCGGCGATCGCGCGCGACATCGATTGGCGAATCCACCAAGTGGCGTACGTGGAGAACTTGTAGCCGCGCTGGTACTCGAACTTGTCCACCGCCCGCATCAGGCCGATGTTGCCCTCTTGGATCAAGTCCAGGAAGCCCAGCCCACGATTGGTGTAGCGCTTGCCCAGGCTTACCACCAGGCGCAGATTGGCTTCGGTCAGTTCCTTCTTGGCCCGCCGGCTCTTGGCCTGACCGGCTTCGACTGTTTGGATAGAACGGGCCAGCTCCTCGCCGCTCGCCTTGACCCGCCGTTCGATCTCCTTCATCCGCTTTTGGGCCTCGCGGATGCGCGCGGCGATATCCAGCAGATTTTCGCGCGTGCCGTTGATTTTCAACAGATGGCGGCGGTCCTCGGCTTCGCTGGCCTCGCGCAGAAGCTGGCTCTTGCTGCGACCAGTGGCCTGCTCGTAGCGGGCAATCGTGGCGACGTCCTTGTTATGCTCGGCCAACAGGCGTTTGAGTTCGTCGATTACTGCCAGCCGCACTCGCGGCGACAGCTGCATCTCCTGGAGCTCTTCCTTGACGCGTTGTTTGAGTCGCTCGTGCTGTTTTTCCAGTTTGGGCTTGAGCCGCGGCCCGGGCTTGTTGCGCAGCGCTTCTTCGGTCTCGTTGAGCTTCTCGCGCAGCTTGGTGAGTTTTTTGGTAAAGGCCAGGAAGCGCTCGCGCTGCGCCTCGTCGGCCTCTGGCCCCTTCTCTTCGTCGGGGTCGGGCTCCTCGTTTTCCTCGAAGACGTCGCGTAGGTCGGCTTCGCCCGCCTCGATCCGTTCGCCCAGATGGATCAGGTAATCCAGCATCACGGGCGATTTGAGAACCTCTTCTTCGACCTCGTTTTCGCCCGCCTCAATGCGCTTGGCGATCTCGACTTCTTGCTCCCGGGTCAGGAGCTGGAAGTTGCCCATTTCTTTGAGGTATAGGCGTACCGGGTCGGAGGATTCGCCCACCGATTCGGCGGCTTCCTCCTCGGGCTCTTCCTTGGACTCGACTTCAGGCTCGCTGTCGGCATTCTCGCTGGGGACTTCGTCGAGGACCTTGATATCCATGTCCTCGAAACTCTCCAACGCGGCGCGTAAATCGCCAGGCGAAGCGACGTCCTGGGGCAAGAAGTCGTTGACCTGATCGAACGTGAGATAGCCCTGCTCACGCCCTAAATCGACCAGCCCCTGCAGATCCTTGCCTTCGTATTTGCTTTTCATTCCTTTTCCGTCGAAAGCTGGTGAAAGACCGCGAAGTTGATCTTAATGGCGCACCGCGCCGCGGAACACAACTTCCCGGCGCGATTTCTCACAATTCAAATCGTATGAGTCTACGCTGTTCCCTTCTTGCGAGTCAAACCTCCTATTACCCGTTTCTAATCTAACCATCGCTGCTCGCTGCGCCACGACCAAAGCCAGCTGTATCCAAGCGGTTTTTCAATTGCTCCAATACCAGTATACTGCGAAAGACGGCTGCAAGATAAACGAAACGAGCAGGCCACCTGAGCCGATGGACACGCGAAGCGCGCTGGAAATTTTGCTTTTACTGGGCGGTGGCCTGTTTGTGCGAGCAGCCATTCTTTATCTTGGCCGACGCTGGCTGGGCTTCGGGCGCCGCCTACCCCCCGGCGTGGTCGGTTCCGCGCCACCCGCTCGCCCCGCGCATCGGCGTCGCTAGTGGGCCGTATTAAGGAGAGATTGTTGCCATGGAACAAGTAACCCTTAACCGCGACTGTGAAGCGGTGCAAATTCCCTCGGGCCAAATAATCCATCTTACCGCAGGCACCGACGTTTACGTCACCCAATCGCTGGGTGGTTCCTTCACCATCCAGGTTCCCACTCAAGGTGGCCTTTACCGAATCGCCGGGCGTGATGCCGACGCCTTGGGCAAGGAGGCTGTGACGTCCGCGCCGATGGCCAGCGGCGGTAACGACTTGGAAGCGATGGTTTGGGAGCAGCTTCGCACCTGCTATGACCCTGAAATTCCAGTTAACATCGTGGATCTTGGGCTAATCTATGCACTTAACTTGGTGCCTAAGGCAAACAACCAGTACGCGGTGGAAGTCAAGATGACACTGACCGCCCAGGGTTGCGGGATGGGGACTTCGATTGCGATGGATGCGCGCCAAAAAATTCTCGATTTGCCAGGTGTGGTCGAAGCCAACGTCGATGTGGTCTGGGATCCGCCCTGGACTCCGCAAATGATTTCGCCCGAGGGGCGGGAGCGTTTAGGACTGGACTGAATAGACGTTCTACCGTGATGATATCTGGCCCGCGCTCGACACTCTGGAGGGAAGGCGTAGCCTAAAATTTTTGCGATCGGGCCTTGACCGACCTTGCATCACCATCTCGCGCTTAAAGCGCGATTTCGCACATTACAGCGTCGTGGTCGGAAAAGCGCCGCCCCCGATAGGAGGCAGATACGACCTGCGAGCGTCCGCTTATCACCGCCAGCTCCCGGGCCGCAAGCCAGTCCAGTTTGGGCCGCAGCCATCGTGGCCACAGCGCGGTGGGGGTGAAGGTCGGCGCCATCGGTTGATTGGCCTCTTGCGCCTGGAACCCGGCGCGCTCCAGATCGGCGAATAGGGGCTCCCAGGGGCGTGGTTCGCGCAGACGACGCGGCGCGCATAGCAAGCTTAGCGAAAATGCCGCGCATTGGCGCGCATTGCGCAAATCGACAGTGACGGTATTGAGATCGCCGCCTAGCACGGCGGGGCCGGTGGCGGGAATCCGCGCTAATATACAGCGCATCTGCTCGGCGCGCTCCACCGGGGTGGCTCGATTCTCCAGATGAGCCACTGCGACGGTAATTCTTTTGTCCGCGATGCTTAGGCTGGCGCGCAGTGCTCCGCGCTGTCCCACCCGCTCACCCCACCAACGCGGGTTGCGGGGCAGATGGCGGCGGGTCCAATCATAAAAAATCGGTAGGCGAATTGCCTTGACCTCGTGCAGAGGCCAGGCCGACAGGATGGCGTTGCCGAAGAAGCTGCCCATTGGTTCGCCGTGGCGCGCGAAGCCGAACTCGGGACCAAAGGCCATGCTCAGCTCGAGGCTGTCGGCGAGGCGGGCTGCGCTTTCCACTTGTGCCGAGCGCGGCAAGCGCCAATCCAGTTCGCATAGCAGGATTAGCCCCGCACCCGCCAAGGGTGGCTTGCGCAGCCATTGCGCGAGCAACTCCGTGGAGCGCCCACCACGCGCGTTGAAGGCGACCACCTTAAGCAGCGGACCGAGGTTGAGCGCGGGGCGATTAACTACAATAGGCTCCAGCACCGCCATACCAGGCGTGCCTGCCCCTATTCGGGCGAAATCGTGGACCATCAACAAGCCTGATACAGGATACTCAGTCGCCGCAATAGACAATACGATCAGCTTAGGTCGGCCGCCAGCTCATCCCACGTCGTGCGTGGCGGCGAACAGGTAAAATCGCGGCAGACGTAGGCGGTCGGACGGCCGTCAACCTGGCCCTTGCCGATCAGCGCGGGCGACAGAAAACCGCGGTCGGGATTGGCGGGATCGACTACGAACAGGGCGCGATTAGGCAAATAGCGTGCGCCGAGGCGGCGATGCCATTGGCCGATGGAGGGCGCTGTAGGGTCGCCCACCAAGACAATCTCGGTGGCCCGGCGCGCGTAGAAATCGGCCACTTCCAACATATGAGAAAAGCTGAAGGGTTGCTCCGCCATCGGCTTAGCGAACAATTTCAGCGTGTCGCTCGCCGCTTTCCACCACCGCTCCTCGCCGGTGTAGGCGTGCAGCCGCAACAGGGCCAGGGCGGCGTCGCTGTTGCCCGAAGGGGTCGAGCCGTCGAAGGCCGGCTTGCCCCGTACCACCAGCCGCTCGTGATCGTCCGAGGTGAAGAAGAAGCCGCCGCGCTCGTCGCCGAAACGATCGATGACGACCGAGAGTAGGCTCGCCGTCTGCTCCAGGTAGCGCCGCTCCAGGCTGGCCTCGTACAGGTCAAGCAAAGCATTGGCCATCGCGGCGTAATCTTCCAGGTAGCCGTTGAAACGGGTAACCCCATCTTTGAAGGAACGATGCAGGCGGGTGCCGTCCCACATGGTTGACATGACAAAGCCGGCGGCACGCCGCGCTGCTGCAAGATAGCGTGGCTCGGCCAGCGCCCATCCGCCCTCGGCTAAGGCCCCGATCATCATGCCATTCCAGGCCGCCAAGATTTTTTCGTCGCGTGCCGGATGGACCCGCGCTTGGCGCGCCGTGAACAGGCGGGCGCGAATCTCACTTACTCGCCGGCCCATCGCCTCCGTACTCAGCTTGAAGCGCGCGGCGGCTTGCTCCAGGGTGAGCGGACGGTGCGGCACGTTGCTGTCCTCGAAGTTGCCCTCCGCCTCGATACCGTAATAGGCGATGGCGATGGCGGCTGAGTCATCATCGAGGACTTCGCGCACCTGGGGCTGAGTCCAGACGAAGAACCTACCCTCTTCGCCCTCGCTGTCGGCGTCCTGGCTGGAATAGAAGCCACCTTGCGGACTTTGCATCTCGCGCAGTACGTAATCCAGTACGTCGCGCGCCACCGTCAGGAAGTCGGGGCGTGCCAGCGCGCGCCCGGCATCCAAATAAAGCCGTGCCAGCAGGGCATTGTCGTAGAGCATCTTCTCGAAATGTGGAATTCGCCATTGGCGATCCACGCTATAGCGATGGAATCCGCCGCCGATCTGATCATAAATACCGCCGCCCGCCATCTGGCTCAGCGTGTGCTCGACCATCGTGGCCCACTCCTTTTCCTTGGTCCGGTCGAACATCCGCAGGAACAGCGAAAAGACAAAAGTGTTGGGAAACTTGGGCGCGTCGCCCAGGCCGCCGTAGGTCTGGTCACAATGCGAGGCCAGGCCGCGCGCGGCCTCCGCTACCAACTCGCCGTCAAGCCGCGCGGGGATGGCCTCCAAGGCGCTGGAGGCACGCAGCACGCGCGCGATTTCGCTCACGTTGTGGGCGACATCGTCGGGCCGTTGGCGAAAGACCTGCGCGATCGACTGCAGCACGCGTGTGAAGGCGGGTAAGCCGTGCCGCTCCTGTGGGGGAAAATAGGTGCCGCCGAAAAATGGCTCGCCTGCCGGGGTCAGAAACATCGTAAGTGGCCAGCCGCCCCGTCCGGTCATCGCTTGCACCGCTTCCATATATATCTGATCGAGATCGGGCCGCTCCTCGCGATCGACCTTGATGGGCACGAACAGTTCATTCATCAGCGCGGCAGTCTGCTCGTCCTCGAAGGATTCCCGCTCCATCACGTGGCACCAGTGGCAGGCGGCGTAGCCGATGGAAAGCAGAATGGGTTTGTTGGACTCGCGCGCCTTGCGCAGAGCTTCCTCGCCCCATGGATGCCAATCCACGGGGTTGTAGGCGTGCTGGCGCAGATAGGGGCTCTGCTCGTGGATCAAGCGGTTAGGGCGGCGCTGGGAGGAGAACTTTTCACTCATAAAACCTCGGCGCGCGGCCATATTTGAGCCCGGCCGGCGGCGGAGTAACATTGATAGCGGACATTTGTGACAAAGAGTATCACGCTCGGATCCGCCTCGCCACGCGTGCCGTCGTCGCCGGGTTCGAAGGCGGCGCTTTGTCCGCCTGCGCGAAAATGCCAGTGCCAAGCCGCATTAGAGAGGTTTTACTTGGTCCATGACGGCAGTGTCCGCGTGCCTGCGCGCGGTGCAAGCGCGTGAGGCTATTGCTTAGCGGCATTTGTTCACGAAGACGGATGCATCCATTGATAAAGAAAAAGTTACTTGATTTGGCGGCCCGCGCATAATTAACTATATAAGCAGCAAAGCGCGGAATTACGTGACATTCCCAACCAGTACACTTTAATCCGCGACACAGGCCTCACGAAAATTCCGTCCTGGTAATATTTATACATATATATTGCCAATTAGGAGTTTATCATGGCTTCCAAGATAATGACGGTTAAGGAAGTGTCTGATTACTTGCACGTCCATCCCTCGACTATCTATCGGCTTCTCAAGCGCGGCGAGCTACCGGCCTTCAGGGTGGGTAGCGACTGGCGTTTCAACACTGAATCGATCGACGAATGGCGCGAGCGCCAGGAGGCCAGTCAGCGTGCCATGACCAGGCGGCCTTGACTGCGCCACCAGCGCTGGTCGTGGTCGTGACGAACAGGCCCGCCGACGGCGCGGCAAGCGCAGCGTGGGTGGGGCTCTCTACCTGGGGCGAGGAAATCATTACAATGCGCCGCGATGGTTGTTGCGGTTGAATTGAAACAACGGCTGTGGCGGCCCAGCCCGTGGCGAGCGCGATGGGCGGCGGCGGGTGTGATGGTTGGCGCGGCGGCGCTGTTCTTAGCCCGCCTGGGGGCGCGCGCGCTTTGGTCATCGGAGGGGCGTTGGGCCGAGATCGTGCGCGAAATGCGCCTGACCGGCAATTACTTCTGGCCCACCATCAACGGGCACCTTTATTTCGACAAGCCCCTGCTTTCCTACTGGCTCATCCTGGCCGCCACTCCGCTGACCGGTGGCGCCAGCGAGACCGCCGCGCGCATCCCCTCGGCGCTTGCCGGATGGCTTGGGGTAGTGGTGCTGATGGTGCTGGGGCGGCGCCTTTACGACCGTGGTACCGCGGCCGTGGCCGGACTCATCCTCGCCACCAGTTACAGTTATGTCTTTTTCTCTCGTCATGCTGCCGCCGATGTGGAAACCGTCACCGGCACCTTGGCGGCGATTTGGCTGTTTGCCGCCGGGTGGCCCAGGCCCCAGGGATGGTGGCTGATGCTGTTTTGGCCCGTGATGGCTCTGACGTCACTAACCAAGGGATTGATTGGATTCGCCCTGCCGCTGGCGGTGTGCGGGAGCTATTCGATAATCGAGCCCGGCAGCGCCGAACTCAGGCGCCATTTGGGGCAGGGCTCTGCCGTCGCGCGCCTCCGATGGCTGAGCGGGCGGCTGCGCTGGCTGTTCAACCTTAAGAGCGTACTGGCGATCGCGTTGGGCCTGCTGATCTATTGGTTGCCGTTCGCGGCTTCGCAGGCGCGCAGCCATTCCGACGCCGGCATCTACATGGTCTTTCGCGAAAACCTGGTGCGTTATTTCGCCCCTTTCGACCACCGCGGTCCGATTTATCTGTACGTCGAAGCAATTTTCGTCCTGATGGCGCCATGGGCGCTGTTTCTACCTGCTGCGCTGGTCCAACGCCATCGCCGGCTGGCAGAGCAGCCGATTCGTGGCGGAATCAAGTCCGAACTATTTGTGCTCACCTACTTCTGGGCGACTTTCATCTTTTTCACCTTGTCGCGATCGCGTCGCAGCTACTACCTGTTGCCCATCCTGCCCGCGGCTGCGCTGCTGGTGGCGCGCACCCTGCGCGACTATGCCGATTCGATGGTGCCGATGGCGCGCCGGCTGATGCAGCTAGGCTTTGCTATTCTGATGCTTGGGGTTGTGATCGGCGGGATTGGCTACCTGCTGCCGCCATCGTGGCGGGTAGGTTCGCTTCGCCTGCTGCCGGCCTCGCCCGACCGAGCTCTGTTCGCGATCTTATGGTTGATCGCGCTAGCCGTGGCCGTAGGCGCCAGCCTCAAGTGCGAGCCGCGCCGCGTGGCCTTGGCCACAGGAGTGATCGCCTACGCGGGGATGTTTTTTCTGTTTGTCTTTGCGATGCCGGCGGCGGAGCCCTATCGTACCGAGCGCGCCTTTGCGCGAGCGGTAAGGGTCGAGGTCGGCAGCCAGGCGCCGGCGGACCTGGCGCTTTATCGTCTATGGGGACCGGGGCTGGTGTATTACTTGGCGATGCCTAAGCCGATCCCGCAATTCGATAATCCTGCCGCCCTGCAGGCGTACGCCCGCGCCCGCGGCGGTCTGTGGGTGATCACGCGTGGCCTGGATCGGGCCGCCGTAGGGGGCAGGGTGGTTTTGCGCGAGCCGCTGATGGCTTGGGATCCGCCCTCGGAAGCCCGCGGCCGCTACCTTCTACTGCACCTGCCTTGATACTCTTCCGCCCGTCTTGGCGCTGGGCTACTCTTGAGCTTCGCGTTTTTTGAGCCACCCTAGCTCAGTCGGTAGAGCAGCTGATTCGTAATCAGCAGGTCGTCGGTTCGAATCCGACGGGTGGCTCCAAGAAAATCAAGGGTTTTTTCCCCGCTCAACTCCTCAAGATCGTCCGTGGTGCCTATCTGGTGCCTCTCACGCGCGGAAACCGTGCTGGGGAAGTGGGCGTAGACGGGCGGTGTCCGGTCAGCCATCTGTTCAGCCATCTGTTGAGATGCAAGAGAAGCGGTCTTTGGGTTCTGTCACCCTGAAATGAGGGGTCGGCAAGAGGGTTCGCCAGCGATACGCACGGCCAGCTACGTCTGGGATTTTCGCCGTCGCAGTTTTCAAAAGGCACTGCCCCTTTTATCGGCGCCTTAGGCGCTTTCTGATGCGAACCTTCCCCGGAAGTCTCTCGTATTGATGGCTGACACGTTTCGCCGTTGCGCTCCTCACATATGCAAGCGCACGTCTTTCGGAACTGCAACGAATCGTTCTCTGCTGAGCCTTATTAGCCCAGTAGATGCGCCTACCGTGGCCCGCTCCTCGAATTTCGATTGAGCCCCACTTCACGACCACTACGGACTTCTGTCTTCGAATGCTCCAAGCTTTGGATGTATAGCCTGATCTGTTCGAGCGATGAACCCCGACCCGCAGATACTTCGCCATCTGTCATCTCTCCCTATACCGGATTCCTCAATCACGCAGGCGCGTAGGGTCTGGCGCCGCTTGAGAGCTTTCGGGCGCTAGCGGACCCGAGCGTCGAGCACATCTTTCGGACGAGCACCTTTCCGTTAACCTTCTGGTTGTCAGGCCAAATGAGTTCGACCGCAAGAACCTTCGTCGATATCAGGCACCGCCTTAGATAGGACCGAAGTTGAGACGCTCGAACTCCTCCGAAAAGGCGTTTGAACGATCGGCACTCGAACAACATATTCCCGCGCACCGGCCGCCATCTTCGTCGCCTTCCCTCCTGTTACCACAGCCGCGGGGTCGCGCTTGCCAGCTCCTGAACTCGGACGAACTCGGCCCGAATGTCAGTCCAAGTCCCCTTTTTCGTGGGATGTATGCGCGCGACCTTTGCCAAGGCTATTTCCTCCTGCCGCTTATCAGACGTTCGCGAATCACCTCAACGCCTTCATCGCTTGGATTCAGTAGAGCCGTAATAACGTCCCACCCCGGGAAGCTATGCGTAAACAGGAGCACCTTCTTGGGAGCCGATGCCGGCAATTCCGCCGGGAAGTGTTCGAGTCCCAGGCTTTTCAGATTCTGACTGATCATCTCGCACACGTTTCGACCTAACTTCTTAGGCGGCTTTGCACCCATGGCCTTTCGTAAATCGTCCATCTTGATCGCGCGAATGCCCGAGTTCCTTTCAACCTCAGACCGGATTTCTCGGAATGTCTTCATCAGTGAAGTAGCCTATTATATTGTTCTGTCTCATGTCAATGATTTTGGTAATTTAGTCGATTTGGCTAGAGTCAACGAAAAACGAATCGGAGAGGAACGGCAGGGAAATGGTCCGCCATCTTCGCCGCCAAGTGGGCTGCAGTGCGCTTACCCGTGGAACTCGAGCGCATTGTGATAAGCATCCCGCAGGCGCTGGCCACGCGCGCGCATCGTGCTGGGCAGCGCGGCCGGCGAGAGCATGCGCGCGCTGGCAGCCAGGCTTGGGGTGACCGAGCGAACGGTTTGTCTGTGGCGGCGGCGCTACCGCGAGGCGGGAGTGGCCGGGCTGCGTACACTGCCGCGCGCGGGCCGGCCGCGCCAGATTACTGCAGCCAGGGAGAAGGCGGTGCTGAGCGCGACACTGCGCAGGCCCGCGGCCGCGACACATTGGAGCACCCGCCGCCTGGCCAAGGCGGTGTTCGGCTCCGCGCATCGGGCCGAATACCTGGCGGTGATCCACTTCGGATCGCATTTGAAACGTCGTTGCATCGCTGGTCCTCTTTTGCCTTCGCCCGCTTCCGTCCAAGCGGCAGGGCGGTTTGGTTCGTAAAAACCGAACCTTTCTTTCCCCCTCGGCCCTTCACCCCTGTTTGAAAGCGAGGGAGGAAAGAGATCCGGTTGCGAAGCGAAGCGGAGCTACCAATGAGCGGGGCGCAGCAATTCAAGGCCGCCGTGACAAGCGCGAGCGGTCCCGATCAGGGATGGCGCGACGGACTTGAGCGGAGCCGCGCAACAGAGAGAACGAAGGCGGGTTATGTCCTACGTTAGGCTTGAGTCGAGCCGACGCTCCTAAAGAAGCGAAAATTTACTGGAACTCCAGTCGCAGTTGGTTGACGTACGTCGATGATTGACGAGTTGTACACTTGACAAGAGAAACAGGACGCTATACAGTCTATGTGTCAATTTCAAAGGAGCGATGAACGAGATGATCCTTTCGTTTCCGGCGATGCGCGGCCACATGGGCAAGCGCGACTATTTCGTGACCATGGTGAAGCTCAGCCTCGTACCGAAGCTGTTTAGATTTCGTGACTGGGCCGAGCTACCGCCCGAGCAGCGGGCGCAGCGCGTGATCCAAAAGAGCCGTATTCCGGAGATCACGCAGTACATCCTCGACAACGAGGACGGCTATCTGTTCTCATCGCTAACCGCATCGTTCGATTGCGAGCCGAAGTTCATGGCGGCGGATAGCCGCGACGACATTGGAGTCCTGGAAATTCCGTTCGATGCCGACCTGGTGATCAACGATGGCCAGCACCGGCGAGCCGCGATCGAAGAGGCGTTGAGGGAGAACCCCAAGCTTGGCGATGAGACCATCTCGGTGGTGCTGTTTCCTTTTGAGGATCTTGGCCGGATGCAGCAGATGTTTTCTGACCTCAACCGCACGGCGCGTACCACCTCGAAGTCGCTCAATATCCTGTACAACCAGCGCGACCTGATGAGTCAAATCACGTTGACCGTCACGGAGCGTGTCGAGGCCTTCAAGGGATTCGTGGACAAGGACCGGGTATCGCTTGCGCTGCGATCGCCCAAACTTTTCACGCTTGCCGCGATTTACGATGCGGTCAATGCGCTACTCGGATCGGTCGTTGACGCCGACTATGACCGCAAGCTCGCGCTGGCGCTGGATTTCTGGGAAAGCGTAGCCGAGAACATGCCGGAGTGGGAGAAAGTCAAGAACGGCGATCTAAAGCCGATGGAGTTTCGTCAGGAATTCATCCATTCGCACGCGGTGGTGTTGTGTGCTCTTGGTTCGATGGGCCAGACGCTGATTTCGACGTACCCGGATGACTGGAAGTCGCGCCTTCGAGGACTGCGCCAGATCGACTGGCGCAGGACAAACAAGGAATGGCAGGGCATCGCGATGTCAGGCCCGGACGTGGTGAATCGGCGCCAGAATCGAATGGATACGGCATCCTTCCTCAAGCTAAAGATGGGCCTGAAACTCACTCCGGCAGAAGAGCGGTCGATAAAAGGGGCGACCGATATATCCTCGATCATGAACGATCTTCGTAAATTCGCTGGCGAAGCCTCAGCCGCGGAAAACTAAGCTCGGGGGCAACTTCGGTGGATGACTCAAGCCAGCTGGTCGCGCAGTTTGAGAAGAACTCCAAGGAAGAAGTCCGAGTCAGCATCGACGACTTCCGCGGGCGGAAGATTATCAACATCCGTGTCTACTACCGCTCCGACAGCGGTCAGTGGCTGCCCGGCAAGCAGGGCCTGGCACTGGCTGTCGATCGTTATCGCGATCTCGCCGATGCTGTTCTGAGGCTGGGAGAGGAGCTACAAGCTCAGGGCTTGCTGGTTTCCAAATGAGCTTCAGTCCGCGATCGTCCAGTTCCGAGGACGCAAACAACGCGAAAGGCAAGGAGGGGTCGGACCATGCCGACCAATTGGAGTCCGAAGTTGATAGCGACAATTAACTTCAAGGGCGGCGTCGGAAAAACAACTGTCACCTGGTGCATGGCTGATACCTTGGCCCTTTTTCCAAATCAGAAAGTGCTAATGTTCGATCTCGATGCGCAAATGTCACTAACGCAAGCAATCGCGCTAAACGAGGACAGTGGCCGCCTGGAAGACCGCTTCGGCAAATGGTACGAGACTTCAGTTCAACGTAAGAAGACGATCTTTGACGCCATCGAAGCGTTCACGCGCCCCAGGGCCAATTTCGATTTCCCGATCGGATTCGACGTAATCTATCAAATTTCAGATCAGCTTCACTTCGTTCCATCAGTTGAAGACCTGTACTGGCTGGAATTAGAGGTGTTCGACCGCGAGTCGATGCGCGATTTCATTCGCAGACTCATCGGAAAAATCACGAACAGCCCGAGAATGCCGAGATATGACTACGTGCTATTCGACTGCCCGCCGTCGTTCACGCTCCTTTCCTACAGCGTTCTGACCTGCGCGGATCTGGTGCTGATCCCGGTGAACCCTGATTTCTTCGCATCCAGGGGTACGAGCTTGATTCTGAATTCGCTGAAGATGCGAATAGAACCGCATCCGCTCCCGAAGATCGGTGTGTTCATGAACAAGACGAAGACATTCGGGCGTGACCAAACCACAGGTCGGTGGCGACCTACAAATGAATCGGCTTTCTACATACGGGAAGTAGGCCGGGTCTGCTCAGAGGCGTCCAAACGCGAGAACATAGAGGCCCGTTTCTTTGATTCGTTCATTCGCGAGCGCGTGGGCATCAAGAGAGCAATCACAGGTGGCGGCGTGCCTGCGGACTTGGTGCCTGACTTCCGCACCTTATGGCAAGAATGCAGGGAGCTCCTTTCACAATGACTGAGCAAAATATATCGCCGAAAGAGGAAGACGTAATCGCCCTTGCGGGCGAGATGCGAGAATTGAAGGAAATCCTGCGCGAGGTTTCGGGCAAGCTCGGTCGCATAGAAAAGCGCCTGCGAGCATTTTTTCCCAGCTCCTTTCCGTCTGCGAAAACTGGGCGCGTGAAGCTTCCCCAGTTGAACGACAGCCCTCCCACAATCACGCCCCAACAGGCGCTCGACCTTTATACCGAACTGATTGACCTCGCTCGCTCTGGGCAAGAGCGGCAGGTTGAAACACGGGTTGCGGAAATGGGGCTTGGGAATCTTGCATTGTTAGTCAAGGAGCTAGGCGCACCGTTAGGCAAGAAGCCGAGCAGGCCTGCTCTCATGAAATCTTTGATGGGACGGTTGAAGGAGAGCATCATGCTTTCCCGACATACGAATCGTCCGGCCACCACGTCCTTCGCAGAAGATTCCGGCCGCGGAAATAACGAAGAGCCCGGCCAGGCGAGCCAAGCGCCTGCAGCCGACGGTGCCGTGTCTGGAAAACAGGGTGAACATGAGACGCGCAAGAACGAGTCCTCGCACAAGGGTTAGGGGCCACGCCTGAGTCGACACGAATGAACTTTTTGGAAGACCATGACCTGCGGCCCCTTGAGATTGGCGATGCGCGCTCCTTCCACCCTGTAGGGCTGGCGCTCGGCAGGGGCGCGCAGCCGGTTGAAGTAGCGGTCATCGAGGTCGGCCATCGGCCCTCGCTTTCCGATCTTCGAACTCTCTGGAAAGCGCGGCTCAAGGGCCGTGCCACGCCGCTCCTTGTCGTCGCGCTGTACGACGGTCGCGCCGCGATCTGCGGCCCGGCGGGTGATCAACCGCCCGCCTACGCGGACCTCGATCCGGACTTGGTCGAGCGAATTTGCCGCGCTGCGTTGGAGGAACCCGACCGTCATGCCGCCTTGCGCCGCCTTCATGCGGCGATTCCCAACGTCCAGACATCGCTGGCGGGACTGCGCAACGAAGGATTGTTCGCCACCCATCAGCTTGAGCACGACGTACGCCGCCGCCCGGACTGGTCGGATGCAAATTCCCGCGCGACGCCTCTACTGAAGGAGCGCGGCGAGGCTTTGCTTCGCGCGCTCGGCTTCAGTGTAGAGCCTTTGACCGCCGGGCCTGGCTCGATTTTGCGTGCGGCTGGCACGCGAACCGCTCTCGCTGTTTTTTTGGATCGCAACGAATCACCGGAAACGCCTAGCCGTCGCTTCTCCGATCATTCACCGATCACCTGGGCGCTCAACGTGGCCGATCAGGAACGGCTTCGCTACGTGATCGTTTGCAACGGAGCGCAGGTCCGCCTCTACCTTACTGAGCTTGGCCGGGGCGTTGGGCAGCGTGCCCGAACTGAAACGTACGTCGAGATCGACCTCGACTTTCTGAAATCGGCAGAGGCCGGTTATCTCTGGTTGCTGTTTTCCGCTTCAGCGCTGGGCGCTGGCGGCTCGGTCGAGGAAATCCTTGAGCAGTCGCACCGCTTCGCCGCCGATCTCGGTGAGCGGCTGCGCGAGCGCGTCTACCAGGACGCGATTCCGCGCCTCGCCAAGGCTTTGCTCGCCGCGCGCGGATTGACGCATCCCAACGCCGAGCAGCTCGCCGAAACCTACCAGATGGCGCTGGTGCTTCTTTTCCGGTTGCTCTTCGTCGCCTACGCCGAAGATCGCGATCTTCTCCCGTACCGCACCAACGGCCTGTACGAGACGCGATCGCTGAAGCATAAGGCGACGGAGCTCGCTGAGCTGGCTCGCAAGACCCCAAACGTCGCCGACATTCAAAGCGGTGACGCTTTCGACCGCGGGAACTCGCTTTGGGAAGAGGTCAATCAGCTCTTCAACGCGATCAATCAGGGCCATACCGAGTGGGGGGTGCCCGCCTACAACGGCGGCTTGTTCCTCAGCGACAAGGAAGTTTCTCCGCTCGGTCATGCGCTGGCGCAAATCAAGCTCAGCAATCGCGACTTCGGGCCGGTCCTTTTCTATCTGCTTGTTGATCAGACACCCGAGGGATGGGGTCCGGTTGATTTTCGCAGCCTGAGCGTCCGCGAGTTCGGCACGATCTACGAAGGGTTGCTCGAAAACGAACTCTCGGTGGCGCCGGCCGACCTGGCGGTTACGTCCAAGGGCGAGTATCGCCTTGCGCGCAGCAAGGATGAAATCACGGTGCGTGCCGGCGAGCTTTATCCGCACACTCCTTCGGGCGCGCGCAAATCGACCGGCTCGTACTTCACCAAGCACTTCGCGGTCGACCATCTGCTTGACCATGCGCTGGAACCCGCCCTCGACGATCACATTAAGCGCCTCAATGCGCTCGATGATCGCGCCGCTGCCGAAGCTTTCTTCGATTTTCGCGTCGCCGATATCGCGATGGGCTCCGGCCATTTCCTGGTTGCGGCGATCGACCGGATCGAACGCAGATTCTCCAACTACCTGACGGCGCGTCCGCTCGTTGACGTGTCGGCTGAACTCATCCGATTGCTCGGTGCGGCCAAAGCGGAACTGGAGAAGGTGGGACTTGCCGATGGCGTCGTGATCGAGGGTACGCAGCTTCTTCGGCGTCAGATCGCCCGGCGATGCATCTATGGGGTCGATCTGAACCGAATGGCGGTAGAGCTGGCGCGGCTCAGCATCTGGATTCACACCTTCGTTCCCGGCCTTCCGCTTTCGTTCCTGGATCACAATCTCATCGAGGGCAACTCCCTGGTTGGCATCGCCACCGTTGCGGAAGCCGAAGCTACCATCAAGGAGATGGCGGGAGACTTGTATGCCCTTTCCACTGAAGAGTTGATCGGGAAGGCGCGCGACTCCCTGACGAAACTGGCGCGGGTTTCCGATGCGAACGCGGCCGAGATCGCAGCCGCCCGCCGCGCCGCTAAAGAAGCCCGCGAGGCTGTCGCTCCGGCCGAAGCGCTCTTCGACATCCTCGCCGCGGCTCGCATCGACGATGAAGTGCGCGGTGTGGTCAACCGTGAAGCGAGTCATTGGAAGAACCGGCTGGACCGGCTGCCCGGATCGACCACGCACAAGAAGGCGCGCGAAGTGCTCGAGGCGATTCCGCCGCTGCATTTTCCAGTCGCCTTCCCGGAGGTCTTTCTGCGCGAGCGCGCCGGCTTTGACGTGATCATCGGCAATCCGCCGTGGGAAGAGGCAACGGTTGAAGAGGATCGCTTCTGGACCCGCTACGATCCAGGGTTTCACTCGCTGCCGCAAGGCCAGCAGGAGTCGACGAAAAAACGGTACCGCCGCGAGCGACCCGATCTGGTCCGCCTGTACGAGGAGGAGCGGGAAAAAGCGGAACTTTTGCGCCACGTGCTTACCAGCGGGCCGTTTCCGGGCATGGGGACCGGCGATCCCGACGTTTACAAGGCGTTTGCCTGGCGATTCTGGAATCTAGTCACGGAGCGCGGCGGAAGGATCGGCGTGGTGCTGCCGCGCTCCGCGTTCGCCGCGCGCGGCAGCGAAAGGCTCCGGCAAGAGCTTTTCGCAAACGGGACGGTCGCCGACCTTACCTTTCTTCTAAATCGCGGGGGATGGGTCTTCGATGACGCCGAGCATCGCTACACGATCGCTCTCGCGGGTTTGCGGAGAGGTTCAAATGGAAAACGCGAGGTCCCACTTCGCGGGCCTTTCGCGGACTACGGCAGATACGCCGACGGGATGAAGCGGGAACCGCTGCGGTTCGCAATGGATGAGGCCCTTTCATGGACCGATACCGCAGCGCTGCCGCTGCTCCCCGATGATGAGTCGGGCGAGATCTTCGCGCAGCTTCGCAAGGCGCCGCGACTCGATTTAGACGATCCGAACCCTTGGCGTGCGCGGCCCTACCGAGAGCTTGACGCTACCAATGACAAGAAGCTGATGAAGCTCGGCGAGAAGCCGCCCGATGGCTTCTGGCCGGTGTTCAAAGGCGAATCGTTCGATATTTGGACTAACGACACCGGTTCGTATTACGGGTGGGCCGATCCGGACAAAGTCATTCCCGTTCTTCAGACAAAGCGCCAGCGCAGCGCTAGACAGGCGCGCTCACCGTTCGCCGGCTTCCCGCTGGCCTGGTTCCGGGAGTCAAAGACGCTGCCGTGTTGGTCGGCGCGGATCGCCTTCCGCGACGTGACCAATCGAACCAACCGGCGCACGGTCATCGCCGCGCTGCTGCCGCCGAAGGTCTTTGTCACGAACAAGGCGCCGTATTTTCTCTGGCCGAGCGGCAACGAGAAGGATCAGGCGTTCTTGCTCGGGGTCCTTTGCTCACTTCCCCTCGACTGGTACGCGCGACGGTTCGTCGAAGTGAGCCTTAACTATCATGTGCTGAATCCGCTCCCGATTCCTCGCCCGAGCCGCGAGAACCCGCTATGGCAACGAGCCGTCGCACTCGCCGGGCGGCTCGCGTGCCCGGACAAACGCTTTCGCAGTTGGGCGGAAGCGGTCGGCGTGGAATGCGGACCGCTCCCCGACGACGAAAAGCAGGACATGATTCACGAGCTCGACGCCGTCGTGGCCCGTCTCTACGGCCTCTCCGAATCGCAACTCGCGCACATGTTCGAAACTTTCCACGAGGGCTGGGACTACGCCGACCGCCTAAAAGCCACGCTTAAGCACTTCCACGCCTGGGAGAAGAAGTCATGAGCCCGGCGGCAGAGGCAAAGCGATGCCGGAATTGAGCCGGTTTTTTGGAATCATTATCCGCATGTTCTACAGCGACCATGAGCCGGCGCATTTCCATGCGATTTACGGTGAGTATGAAGCATTGATCGAAATCGACACTCTGGCCGTGTTCAGAGGAAGCTCACCGCGCCGCGCGCTCGCGCTGGTGTCGAATGGGCAGCGCTGCATCGCGACGAACTGCGCGAAGACTGGGGTCGGGCGCGCGCCGGAGAAACGTTGAATGAGATCGAACCGCTCGAGTGAGGTTAAAGGCCATGGCTCTTCTGAGAACTCGTGAAGCGCAACCGCTGGAAGGTTTCAAGCTGAGGCTCACGCTTACCGATGGCTCGGTCATCGAACGCGATGTGTCGCGCCTGCTTGTGGGGCCGGTGTTGGAAAAAATTCGGAGGGATCCGGCGCTGTTCGCCCAGGTCCGCGTCGAAGGCGGCACAGTGGTATGGCCGAATGGCGCCGATCTTTGCCCCGACGTTCTCATCTGGGGCGGGCCGCCGCCCGAAGAAGGGCGACAGCCGGCTCCTCCTGCGCAGGCGTGAGGCGAGGACGCGATGGCAAAGAGCGAGCACCAGATACCGCTGATCGAGCCGGAGATGCCGCTGTTCGATAGCAAGCGGGGCGATTCGGAAGTGGCCGCGGCGCTAGAGATTCCGGACAAGCCTGAGTTCGTTGATAACCGGGAACTGCGGCTGGTCGATGCGCTCAGGAGCCATCTTGATTGGCTGCGTGAAACCTATGCGAAGCCAGTCGAGCTTTCCGTGGCGACAGGCTATTTCAACCCGCAAGGTTTCGGAATGCTTGCCGATCGACTCCGGAATCTGGAGAGGACCCGCCTGCTGCTCGGTGCCGAACCATTGCCGCCGCCGGCGATTCCGCTGCGCATGCCCGGTGAGCCGCGAGGTGAGAAACTCGAGGCCAAGCTCGTCCGCGAAGAGCTGCGAAAGAATGACGAGGGGCTGGCGCGCGACCGCAACCTGGTTCCGTTTGCCCCGGATGATGATCGCGCGCTTGCAGAGCTGCTTGAGTTCCTGAAGAGCGGCAAGATTGAAGTGCGCCGGTTCGAAAAGGCATTTCTGCATGGAAAGGCCTTCCTCTTCGCAAGCGACGAAGGGGTAATTTCGGGCTCGTCGAATTTCACCGCCGCCGGGTTGACCAGCAATCTGGAATTGAATCTCGGCCGCTACGATCCGACGCCGGTCAGGAAGGTCCGCGATTGGTTCGATCGACTATGGTCGGAGGCCGTTTCGTATGATCTGGCCGCGCTATACGCCGCGCGGTTTGAGGCTTACGACCCATATCTGGTTTTCTTGCGTGTGCTCTGGGAGCGTTACGGCTCCGAACTGGAGGATGAGGCGGCCGACAGCGGCCGGATTCAGCTCACGACCTTCCAAACGGACGGAATCATCCGCGCAAGGCGCATCTGCGATCGCTACAACGGCGTCCTTATCGCCGATGGGGTCGGCCTCGGAAAAACCTTTGTGGCTGGCAAGCTGCTCCAGGACGCCATCGAGGGCCGGCGCCAGCGGGCGCTTCTGATTGCTCCAGCGGCCCTGCGCGACGGAACATGGAAGCGGTTCGCAGACGTGCATTCGCTGTACATGGAGTGCGTGTCCTACGAAGAACTCGCCGATGATATTCAGCTCGGCGGGACCCGAGGTCACCTTAAACAAAAGGCGAACGACTATGCCCTGGTGGTGGTTGACGAGGCTCAAGCCTTCCGCAATCCGCTTACCCGTCGGGCCCAGGCGCTGCGCAAGTTGCTCGAAGGCCATCCATCCAAAACGCTGGTCCTGCTTTCGGCAACGCCGGTCAACAATTCGCTCTGGGATCTTTACTACCTGCTTTCGTACTTTCTGAAGCAGGACGCCGCCCTGTCGGACCTCGGACTGCGCTCGTTGCGAGAAAAGTTTGCTGATGCGGTCAAGCAGGATCCGGACGACTTGTCGCCGGATGCCCTGTTCGACGTACTCGATGCGACCACGGTGCGCCGC